>PCSG01000200.1:1691-6125 GCA_002772195.1 Desulfobacterales bacterium CG23_combo_of_CG06-09_8_20_14_all_51_8
ACCTGTGACCCTCGGCTTGTAAGGCCGATGCTCTCCCAACTGAGCTACCCGCCCTCAAGTTTTGCATCGATAATAGAAGTCGACTTCTAACAGGTGAACTTTTTCCTGTCAAGATAAAATTGTCCGCGGGTGATTAAAAAAACACCCGCCGCACGGCGGGCTGATCTGCAAATACAGAGAATAGGACAACCCGTTAATTTTATGTTTTTTTACGATCTCGGGGCAATCCTAAAAAACCCATCCGAAAAACCCGTCGGCGCTGAAAAAGGGCCTCCCGGGCCGGGGTTGCCGGTTTTACGCGTCGGTGACAACGATATGGGAATCATGGAGGTGGTCCGGGTCGAAGTTCTGGGTCAGGTTATACAGGGGTTTGCCGTCGATTTCGATGATGGCGTGTTTCACGACTTCATCCATATGTTCCACGGGGATGATTTCCAATTGTTTGGCAACGCTTGCGGGAATATCAGAGATGTCCCGTTCGTTTGCCTTGGGGATCAGGATTTTTTTGATCCCGCCCCGATGGGCCGCCAGCACTTTTTCCTTGAGCCCGCCGATGGGCAGGACCCGTCCCCGGAGCGTGATTTCTCCGGTCATGGCCACGTTCCGGTCCACCGGAAGCCGGGTCAGGGCGGATATAATGGCCGTGCACATGGCGATCCCGGCGGATGGGCCGTCCTTGGGGATAGCGCCCTCGGGTACGTGAATATGGATATCCAGTTTTTCATAAAAATGCTGATCCATGTTGAACTGCTCGGAACGGGAACGCACATAGCTGATGGCTGCCTTGGCGGATTCCTTCATGACGTCGCCGAGTTTTCCGGACACGGTGAACTCCCCTTTTCCGGGCATGGTCACGGTCTCGACGCAAAGCAGCTCGCCGCCGAACTGGGTCCAGGCAAGGCCTGTGACAATCCCCACCTGGTTTTCCTTTTCCACCAGGCTGAAGTGGTTTCTTCCCGGTCCCAGGTATTTAATCACGGTTTTTGAGGAAATGGCGATCGCCTTGCCGTTAACCCCTTTTCGGGTTTTCACTAGTTCTTTGGCGACCTTCCGGCAGACCGAGGCGATTTCCCGCTCCAGGTTCCGCACCCCGGCTTCCCGGGTATAATCCCGGATGATCGTATAGATGGCATTTTGCGAAAACAGGACCTTGCTTTTTTTCAGCCCGTTTTGTTTGATCTGTTTGGGAACCAGAAAATTCCGGGCGATATGGTATTTTTCAATTTCCGTGTATCCGGAGAGCCGGATGATTTCCATTCGGTCCTGAAGCGGCAGCGGGATCTCCGGCAGTGTGTTGGCTGTGGTGATGAACATGATGTCTGAAAGATCATACTCCACATCCAGGTAATGGTCATTAAAACTATAATTCTGTTCCGGATCCAGCACTTCCAAGAGGGCCGCTGATGGATCCCCTCGGAAATCCATGCTCATTTTATCGATTTCATCCAGGCAGAATACCGGGTTGGTGACGCCCACCTTTTTGATGGACTGAATGATTTTGCCGGGCATGGCGCCGATATAGGTCCTCCGATGCCCCCGGATTTCCGCCTCATCCCGAACGCCGCCCAGGGAAAGCCGGACAAATTTTCGTCCGGTGGCCCGGGCAACGGATTTGGCCAGAGAGGTTTTGCCCACTCCGGGAGGGCCCACCAGACAGAGAATCGGCCCCCTGATTTTTTTCACCAGGGTTTGCACGGCCAGATATTCGAGAATGCGCTCCTTGGGCTTTTTGAGTCCATAGTGGTCTTCATCCAGAATTTTCCGGGCCTTTTCAATATCCTTGGCGATTTTGGTTTTTTTGCTCCAGGGCAGGCTGATCAGCCAGTCGATATAATTCCGGACCACCGTGGCTTCCGCCGACAGGGGGGTCATCATCTTCAGTTTTTTGAGCTCATGCCGGGCCTTGGTATCCGCCTCTTCGGGCATTTTGGCATCCTGAATCCGTTTTTCAAGCTCCTGCAATTCATCGATTTCCGCGTCATCGGATCCCATTTCTTTTTTAATGGCCCGGATCTGCTCGTTCAGGTAATAATTTTTCTGGCTTTTATCCATTTGTTCCTTGATGCGGGTTTTGATCACCTTGTCGGTTTCCAGGATGATGATTTCCTGTTTGATCAGCTCGATCAAACGGGTAAGGCGATCGCTGACGGCGTCGGTTTCCAGAAGGAACTGATTGTCATCGGTTTTAAAGCTGAAATGGCCGGCCACGATATAAATCATTGTTACCGGATCGGTGATGGCGGCAATATTTTTAATGGTATCTTTGGAAAAATTTTTATTGAGTTCACCATATTCATTGAGCAGGGAAACAATGTTGCGGAAAAACGCCTCTTTTTCACTCTGGTTGAGTTCCGGCTCTTCAATCATTTCAAGGGTCACTTCAAAAAAGCTTTCATTGGGCCGGAATTCAAGGATGCGGGCCCGCTGTTTCCCTTCCACCACGGTTTTGACGGTGCTGTCGGGAAGCCGCAGCACCTGCAACACCTTTGCCACAGTGCCGATGCGGTTGATTTCGTTTTCCCGGGGGGTTTCCTTGCCCGGGTCGGACTGGGTGGCCAGGAGAATAAATTTGTCCCTGGAGTGAATGGCTTCGGAAATGGCGTTGATGGATTTTGACCTTCCCACAAAAAGCGGGGAAACCATATGCGGAAAGACAACGATGTCCCGCAGGGGAAGCAGGGGAAGGGTCAGTCTCAGGGGGTTGCCGTCCGCGTCATCGCGCTTAAAAATTTTCGGTATATCAATCATAGGAGTTAATTATCTTTATTTGGAGTTATGGAGTTGTAAGGCAACTGATCATGCATACATTAGCAATATATTAAGCATGAAAGCCCGCGCTGGCAAGAAGAAATTCCCAACAAATTCCCAACAGAACAAATTCCTAAAAAAAGGCGCTTCAATCCCTGGCGGGTGGCCAGATGACGGAAGCGCCTGATCAAGGGGTGTCCCCGAAGGGGTTGAATTTGAAATTAAAGAGATTACGCCTTTTTTTTGGAGTTTTCATACAGCAGGATGGGGGCTTCCCTGCTCAGAATCACTTCTTCGCCGACCACGCACTCCTTCACACCGCCGATGGAAGGCAGCTCATACATGATGTCCAGCATGGAAGACTCAAGAATAGCGCGCAGCCCTCGGGCCCCGGCCTTTCGTTTCATGCTTTCGGATGCGATGGCTGAAAGCGCGCTGTCCGTAAATCGCAAGTTGACGCCTTCAATTTCAAAAAGTTTCTGAAATTGTTTGATAATGGCATTTCTGGGAACCGTCAGAATTTTGATTAGCGCGTCTTCGTCCAGTTCCTCGAGAGTTGCCACGACCGGCAGGCGGCCGACAAATTCGGGAATCATGCCGAACTTGATCAAATCCTCGGTTTCAATCAATTTCAGAATTTCGCTGGCGCTGCTTTCCGTCTGGCTGATGACCTTGGCCCCGAATCCCATAAGCTTTGACCCGATGCGGCGCCGGATGATCTGGTCGATGCCGGTGAACGTTCCTCCGCAGATAAACAGGATATTGGATGTGTCAACCTTGACAAAATCCTGCTGGGGGTGCTTTCGGCCTCCTTTGGGAGGTACACTGGCGAGAGTCCCCTCGATGATCTTCAGCAGGGCCTGCTGGACCCCCTCTCCGGAAACATCCCGGGTGATGGAGGGGTTGTCCGACATCATGGCGATCTTGTCGATTTCATCTATGTAGACGATTCCGCGCTGGGCCTTTTCCACGTCATAGTCGGCGTTCTGAAGCAGGGATAAGACAATGTTCTCAACGTCTTCCCCCACATATCCGGCTTCGGTCAGGCTGGTGGCGTCGGCGATGGTGAACGGCACATTCAGAAACCGGGCCAGGGTCTGGGCCAGAAGGGTTTTCCCGCTGCCTGTGGGTCCGATGAGCAGAATATTGCTTTTCTGTATTTCCACATCATCGGTAATAACGGCGGAGTCCAGGCGTTTATAATGATTGTGAATCGCCACGGACAGCACTTTTTTGGCATGGTCCTGCTGGATCACATATTCATCCAGTTTTTTCTTGATTTCAGCCGGCGTGAGGGTTCTGCTGCCGAGGTCCGTGTCTTTACTGCTTTCTTCTTCAATAATTTCACTGCACAGCTGAATACATTCATCGCAGATATAAACCGCCGGACCGGCGATCAGCTTTTTGACTTCCTGCTGATTTTTTCCGCAAAATGAGCAGAATAGATTATCCGTCGTGTCGTCGCCTTTGTTGGGCATCATCAGGCCTCCGATTCTATGATTTTGTCAAGGTCATCCCGGTTGTTGATCACATGATCGATAAGGCCGTATTTTCTGGCCTCTTCACCGGACATGAAAAAATCCCGGTCCGTGTCGACCTCGATTTTTTTGAGATCCCGATTTGTATGAAACGCTAAAATCTCATTGAGTTTTCCCCGCAGCCGAATGATTTCCTCCGCCTGAATTT
>PCSG01000203.1:0-3935 GCA_002772195.1 Desulfobacterales bacterium CG23_combo_of_CG06-09_8_20_14_all_51_8
GAAGACAGACTGAATCGTTCAGATAAATTACCTTTATATGACATTATCATTATTCCTAATATGGTACTTTAATATTTTAGTTATCCCTAAAACATCAGCTGTTGAGAATGCCGAAACATCAGCGATCGGTCGATGTCTTTTTGCGGCCGGGTTTGGCGGCGGAGAATTTTGTTCAGCCGACGAGCTTTTAACCGCTTTAAAACGTCAGGAACAGATCAAAGGAGAGGAACTCAAAGCCCTAAATTCCGACTCCGCAGGCGATCCCCCGAAATCCGAACCGGCCAACACGACGTCTCAACCTCCGGTATCCAAACCGACTGAGATTCTCGGACCGCGTTTGAAAGGGGTCACCTACCGCCGTCAAGGAAACCTGATTATTGCCGAAGGCAACACATTCCCGGTAAAAGGTGTACTGGATACAGCGGGTTTTAAATGGAATCCTGGTATTAAGGCAATGGCAAAGGAGGTAGCGGCATGAATCCTGATGCACAAAAAACAACCCATGAAATTTTTGGGGAAGTGATTTACGCCTATACCCGAAAACAAGCCATTGAAGACGGAGAACAAGTTTTATTGACCGGAGAGCATGCGGAACTTGCCCGTGACGCCGGCTGGAAATACCCGGTCTATCTGACAAGAGGCGTATGGGATTTGATTGAACAAGCCGTTACATCCAAAACCCATTGCCATATCTTAACCGGCGTATTGTGGAATATTTTGCTCATGGCAAGATTCGGCAAAGACATTGCTGAGGATACCCGGATATTTACGGTCATTATCACAGGATGCGGCAGGAATCGTAAACAGCAGCTTGATCTCCAGGTCGGTCCCACAGACATGGATGATCCAACACCTGCAATTACCATTATGCTGCCGGAGGATCGATAAGCACAGTTAGTTTAACCATTATTGGATACAGCAACCAGGGAGTATTAAGCGATTTCGCTTTACTCCCTTTTTTTATGAAAGGAGCTTTTCATGAAAGCAAACGAGTTAAAAGAGATCTGCGAAAACCATGTGGCGGATTTAATCACTGCCATCGCAGAAACAAAAAACGAACAGCGATTTCTGGATTACCTGGATTTCTGCTCCATGTTTCACCGGTATTCTTTCAGAAACAGGATTCTGATCTGGTGTTACAAACCCGATGCCACATTGGTTGCCGGATTTAGAGCCTGGCAAAAGATGGGACGTCAGGTCAAAAAAGGGGCGTCAGGGATTCCGATATTTGCTCCAATGACGATCAAAAAACAGACGGAACTGGATGAAGAAACTGAAGATGACCTGGATGACAAGAATTTTTTAAGGTTCAAGGTCGTCTATGTGTTTGATGTTTCCCAGACGGAAGGCGATTCCTTGCCGGATTTAGACACACTCGCGGTTTGTGGAGGAACCCGGTTGCTGGGGGCTTTGGAAAATTTTACCAAAGCTCAGGGGATTGGGCTTACTTATATGTCGGATAAATCCCTGGATTTTTTAAACGCTGCCGGGGTTTCCGCCAGAGGACGGATTCAGATCAAGTCATCATTAAATGAAAGCCAACGTTTTTACGTTTTATCACATGAACTGGCTCATGAACTTCTTCATGACCTTCAGGCACGAAGAACTTTGTCCACTAAGGTAAAGGAACTTGAGGCGGATGCAACGGCGTATGTGGTTTCCAGGCATTTCGGCCTTCAGACCCAATCGTCTGTTTATCTTGCATTATACCGGGTTGAAGAGGTGGATGTGAAAGAGTCGCTGGACCGGATTGTTTCAACCGCGTCAAAAATTATCTGCGGTGTTCATGAAATGGATCAAGCGCATTCAACCAACAAAACCGTTAAAGAGGCGGCATAGGAGAAACCATAATGGAAAAAATATATTTAGACGACTTCCCCGGAACCAAATACCGGGTGAGCCTGATCAGAGAAAGCAATGATGCTTCAGAATGGATGCCTTTATCCAATCCAAAGGATGTTTTTGAGTATATCAAACCCCTTCAGGATAAGGACAGGGAGTATTTTGTCGCGATTTTTTTAAATACAAAAAATGTCCCTTTGGGCGTCAACCTGGTGAGCATCGGGGATCTGACCCGTTCGACGGTTCACCCCCGTGAGACGTTTAAAGCGGCGATCCTTGCTTCCGCCTGTTCTCTTGTATTCGCGCACAATCATCCCTCCGGAAGCCCAACGCCCAGCGACTGCGATATCCAGATCACCAAAAGGTTAAAGGATGCCGGAGAACTGCTTGGGATACCGGTTCATGATCACATTATTGTGGGCAATGATTGTTATTACAGCTTTAGAGAATCAGGGCAGATATAGGAGGACAGACATGGCAAGATTGGAATCACAAGTGAAAATGGGGTTTTATCCCACCCCGGTAGAAGTCGCTGAGCACATCGGGAAAATGTTAAAAATTCCCGACGATGCCCGGCTGCTGGATACCTGCTGCGGCGAAGGGGAAGCGTTAAGTATTCTGGTTGGTCAATCCGCAGCCGAAACTTACGGCGTGGAGCTGAACCGGCCCAGAATGACCCTGGCCAAAACCAGGTTGAACCATGTACTTTGGGCGGATGCGCTGTATGATTGCATCTGTTCAAAAGAAGCGTTTTCCCTTTTATGGCTCAATCCCCCATACGACACAGGAGGATTTGATGCGGACCAGAATAAAGAACGGCTGGAGGCGGTATTCTTAAAGCGACATTGGCAATACCTTCAGGAAGGTGGAGTGATGGTGTATATCATACCATGGTCATCGCTTGAGTATGCCGCGTCGATGCTCACGAAAAATTGCCGCAACCTGACGATTTTAAAATTCCCGGACGATTTGTTTTGGGATTTTAACCAGATCGTTTTGATCTGCGTCAAGGGCAGGCCGAATAAAGCAGAGATCGAACGCAACCAGGCCATACTTAACTCGGCAATGGATGCGTTTATCGACGGAGATTTGGATCAGGTGCCATCAACCAATATGGACACCGAAATCGTCTATGACGTTCCGGCATCCGGCGATCTGGAAGGCTTCACTTTCCGGTCGGTTCGGCTTGATCCTGAGCAGGCGCTTGAAAAACTCAAAACTTCGCCTGTTTGGGAAAAAGCTAACATTCAGATGTTTCCATCAACGCTTGCCAAAAGCATCCGGCCTTTGACCTCCCTTCGTGAAGGCCATCTGGCCATGTTGCTGGCAAGCGGCATGATGAACGGCGAGGTCATGGGCCCTGACGGTCGCAGGCTGGTGGTCAAAGGATCGGTAACCAAAGGGGTGATAAACTCCACGGAAGAAACCGATACGGCAACCCGGTATATCCGCACGGATTGCTATGAAATCACCGTCCGGGCCTTATGCTTTGCCCCGGTGGAAATCATTACTATCCGATAAGAGGAGATGGAATAGATATGAAACGTTATAAAATAGCAGCAAGATTTATTTTCGACGGTTTTTTTATCGTCAATGCGGAAACCGTTTCAAATGCGAGGCAAAAGGTTAGCGATAGCTGCGGGTTGGTGCTTGGCGGGGGAATCCATACGACATTGCCGGATGGAGAAATTCATTGGGAGTTTCCTGTTCACCCTGAAATGTCGATTCGTTATGCCAGGCATGTGTCTGTGATGCATCAAAACCGAAAGCCATACAGGAACAATACGTTAAAAAATAATATGGGAGAAAAAAATCATGGAAAATTTTCATGAAGTGTTTCTGGCCGGCGCAACCTGCTACGCGGATGCCGCCATTGTAGATGATGCCTGTCTGTACATGGTTTCGCTGTATGGCAGACCCGGTACAGTCAAAGCCATCGGAGCAGGAATCTTGAGCGGAAGGTCTGTGGTGATCGGCGATATTCATGTGTCCCGGCCTGTGCATGCCAACTTGCGCACCATAACCCAGAACATCGAAAACGGTCTTTGCCACAAGGTCATTTTCAGCCCGAATCATTTTACCGGGCCAGATAC
>PCSG01000203.1:3941-4505 GCA_002772195.1 Desulfobacterales bacterium CG23_combo_of_CG06-09_8_20_14_all_51_8
CCTGGTGGGTGAGGACAAAAAATCCGCCTTCAACCTGTTAAACACTGTGGTATCAACACCACTGAAGGAAGAATGGGCGGATTTTCTGTGGGAACGGATTTTTGTTCCCAAACGCCTGATGGGATTCGGCCAGATGGAGGGAAAGGATTTGAGCGAAGTTTATCTTGTCAGTGTGGAAAAAACCACAGATGAGGTGGATGCGCTGGTTTTAGAGGAGATCAAGGGTGGTATATTGAATTAAGCTCCAACAGTCATAGTTATTAACCCCGACAAGGGGACAGATATTCATTTGTCCCCTTTGCCGGGACGCTTGTTTTCTGTCCTCTTGTCATTTTAACCAACGGAGGACAGAGATGGAGATTGCATTACGAGACTTTCTGGCTGACTACGGCCAGTCATTAAAACAAAAGGTAATCGAGGCGTTCAAGCCGCTTTTTAACCCTTCTGATAAAGATGCATGGAATAATGAAGCGGAATTAAAACTTTCCCAGTTGAAACGAAAACTGTTTCCGGCCCAGACAAACGCGGTGCTTGCCCTGGCAAAAGGATTTTTTGTCGCTAAAA
>PCSG01000157.1 GCA_002772195.1 Desulfobacterales bacterium CG23_combo_of_CG06-09_8_20_14_all_51_8
CCGGATTCAATCATATGCATCGGGTTATTTCTCCTTTTTAATGAAAACGGCCTCGTCAATCATGGATATCGCCTCAGCCGGGCATTCTTCCGCGCAGATTTCACAGCCCTTGCAATATTCATAATTAATGGTCGGCGGGATGGTCCGGGTAATGACGCCGTCCGGGCAAAACAGCCAGCAGGTGAAACAGGCCGGCTTGTTTTTTTTGGCCGGGATGCATTTTGTCAGGTCAATCACCGGGCGTTTGACCCGCCAGGAACCGGTCCGGCCGCCGTCGCCGGGGCCGGGTTCGCTGTGGGATTTGTGGCGACCGAATGGATCTTTTTTCATTTATAGGTCTCCAATAATGGTATGATCATAGGTAATCCGGGCCGCCTCGGCGTTTCTTCGGGGGCGCTTGCCCTTAAATTCATTTTCAATGGCTCGGGTGAGGACGTCCAGGGGAATCAACCCGCCGGCCTTTGCAAAAGCGCCGATGATCCCGGTGTTGACGACGCCCACGGGAAGCCCGGCTTCGGCGGCAATGGCGGTCACGTCGGCGGTGGCGACTTTGAGGCCGTTGAAATTGAAGCTATCCGGTCTCTTGGGGGAATTGACAACGATCAGCCCTCCGGATTTCATGCCCGCCGTCACGTCCACTTCCTCCACAATCAGGTGGTCCAGCACCACCACCATGTCGGGTTCCGTGATCGGCGAAAGGTCGTAAATTTTTTTTCTGGAGATTTTGAGGGAGGTCAGAACCGGCGCTCCCCGTCTCTCGGTGCCGAAGGTGGGGGCCATGACCACGCCGCTGTATCCCGAGACAAACGCCGCGTTTGCCACGATTTTCGCCGCCGTGATCGCTCCCTGGCCGCCTCGGCCATGCCATCTGATTTTTATAACATCATTGTTCATCATCGTGCCGCTTTTTATAGGGTCATTTTTAAACAATTGAATATATCCTGTTATTGCAGTATGCTATCGCAGGAAGCGCTTTTGAGAACATTATGGATAATATTTGGTTTGTCAACCCTTTTGACTGACCGGGTTCGGCGCTGCCGGGCGCGGCAAAGATCCTTTAAAATGAGGGCTGCACGGAAGTTTCCAATTAAATTGGATAAAATTAACGTTAAGGTTAATTTTTTTTGATCCGTCCGGTTAAAATAATTAAAAAAATATAAAAAGTTTTATTTTCAGATTCCGATGACATTTAATTCCATTGGGTGTCTCTGGGGTTCGAGACAAAACCCGAGACGACATACCCACCTGGACGCAAAATAAAAAAGGGCCTCCGGATATTTCCGTAAGCCCTTTATTTTTTTATTTTGCCCCAGGCGGTATTGGATTTGAGGCAAACAAGACGATCGCTCTGATTTATTCGGCCAGGTAAATCTCTGCCGGCGATTTGAGAGTGCCGTCGTCATTGACATAGGCGTCGCTGTCCATTTCCCAGAACGCGCCGGGAACCCGTCCGCTGGTGGGAATATAGCTATACGGGGCGGTTGCGCCGATATATTCATCTCAGGTGCGGGTATCGACCAGCCGTCGCTCATCCCCCTCCCGGCAGGTGAACCCGATTTCATCCAGGTATTCGAACACCAACGCGGCTTTGCTGCGGCCATACCCCAGGACGTCCATGCTGTCGGTCATGCGGATGCTTCCCTTCTCATCAATGGCGGTTTTTACCCTGACCATGATTTCTTCCAGCATATCCGCATGTAAATAATTGTTATCGTTCAGATGGATAAGTTTTCCCTGCTCATGGAGAAACTCCAGGACCCTTTGAACATCGTTTTTTCTGACATTCTGATGGATTTTGATGTAAAAATATCCGGGAGAAAATGGGGATAACCCCGAATTGGAGGCGAAATCCATCAAAAGATTTGCCAGTTTCTGCTGGGCGTTATTGAGACCTGGGGAAAAACCGGAAAGGGCGTATCCCCCTTTCACCTTAATGATTCGGTTTTGCTCGCAAAGGCCGTCCAGCACGGATTTCAGCACAGCTTCGTCAGTGGCGGGACCGGCGGTTTGTCGGATTTCTTCTCTGCTGGCGGCCTTTTTGAGGGGATCGGCCCTAAAAGAGGCCTTCACCGTCTGATATATCTTTTCCGCCAGTTCCGCATGAATTTTTGCCGTCAGAACGGTTTCATCACCGCAGGCAATGAGTTCACCGGCAGCGATCAGGGAGTCGATCACCCGGCGGACATCTTCGGCCGGAATGCCGGAATATCCGGCAATCTCCGTTAAGGGAACCAATTGATGGGAGCGATTTACGATATGGCATAAAATGGCTTCTTTCCAGTCGCCGCGACGCAGGGCGTCCAGATAGGGGATCAAACGCCCTGATTTGGCGGCCCGGAATTTCTCTTTCGCTGTTTCCATAATCAAGCCGCCGCCGATGACGGTTTGGGTGTTCAGTCCGCATATCACAAACGAATCTTGTGGCCGCACAAATATCGGTTTTTTCAGTCGAAACTGAACCAGCCCGGTTTGGCCGGGTTCCAGGCGGGATTGATCCATCAAGACCATCTGCGCATTGGAAACAGATGTTCCGATGTAGAGCTTAACCCGCTGAAAATTATTTATCATCGCATTTGCAGAAATTTCGGCGTTCAGAAAAACAAAAAGATTTTCCGGTTTTTGTTTCACCAGAACCATGCCGCGCTGAACTTCTTTTAAGGATATTTTCGGCAGGTTGATCCCCGCCCGCTGACCGGCGAATGCGGTTGATGCTTTCCGGTGATGGATTTCCAGAGACCGGGCCCTGGTTTCCCGGCCCAGGGGCAGCAGGTATAAGGGGTCGTCTTGAGACACAGTTCCGGAAAGAACGGTGCCGCAGGCGACGGTGCCGAAACCGGGGGCGCTGATGGCATCATCAATCCACATTCTAAAAGGCGCGTCAGGGTTTTTCCCCGGCATTTTTTCAATGGTTTTTTGGATGCAGGACAAGAGTTTTTCTTTGCCGCTGCTGTCTGAGGCTGAAAAACGAATTACCGGCTTACCTGAAAACACGGTATGCTGGACGGCGTCGTGGATCTCAAGTTCGGCCAGTTCCATCAGCTCCGGGTCCACCAGGTCTGCCTTGCTGATAACGATCATCCCCTCCGGAACATTTAAATGGTTAATGATTTTAATATGTTCTACTGTTTGCGGCATCATGCCGTCGTCGGCGGCGACAACGAGAATGCAAAAATCAACCGCGGAAAGTCCCCGGATGGCATTTTTTAAGAGTCGCGGATGTCCGGGAACATCCATCAAGGCGACACGCATATCCGGCGTCACATAAAATTCCGATATTTCTGTCTGGTTGGAAAAATTTTGACGTTTTTCCAGGATGTTATCGCTTTTACCAAAAGCGGTGAGACATCGGGCCAAAGTGGTTTTACCATGGCCCCGATGTCCGGCGATACCTATGGTGATATGCTTATTCATCGGAATTGGAGAGGGCAAGGGGAATCGAACCTCCTCTTCGTTTTTCACGCGAAGCCAGCGGATTTGAAGTCCGTGGGGCGCCCAGCACCATTGCCCTCCTATTGACGATAGATTTTCAGACCATCGTTATGAACAACAGGAACTGGTGGACCCGCATCCCTCGCATCCGCCGCCCAGTTCAATATTTGATGTGACCCGGAAGCCCTCACCCTTAAAATCCACTGAAATGGGCTGGGCTTTTTTCAAAAATTCCCTTTCCACCAAGAATTCAAAAGCGGCCACTTTAAACACCATGTCCGCGTCTTTTTTTTCATCAATCACCATGCCGATCTGGTCGCCGCCGCACCCCTGGTGTAAAAATACCCGTATAGGCTTGATTTCATTGGCCTTGAAATATTCCGCGATTTGCTTTTGCGCTTCTTCTGATACGGTAAACATGTGCATCTCCTTCATTCATTAATTGATGGTAACGGTTTATATGAAAATATAAAAAATCCTCTGCGTCCCTGCGGGAGAAAAAACATATCTCGCGCAGAGTCGCTGAGGCGCAGAGAAAAATCAGTTAAGTCTTTATTTTCATCCTTCGTTGCGCCCATTCGGGCATGAAGGTTATTCGGGTATTCCGGTTTCCCTGGCATGACTCTCATCCGTCGACCAGAGGTACCATCCGCCTTCATAGTTGGCGGCCGGCCAGCCCATCGCATATGCGTAAAAGGTATACATGGCCGACCTCGCGCCGCCGCCGCAATAAAAATACATCTTTTTATCGGAAGTAAATCCTTTTTGGACCCAATTATATTCCGCATTGTCAAAGGTAATAAAGGACTGATGATCCTCGGTTGCGATATCAACCCAGTCTCCTATCCAACTGGCGGTGGGGATACGGCCGAATTCTTCAAACCACCAATAGTATGAATTGGAGAGGCCAACGAATTCCGCCCACTCACGATCATCGACGATGATTGAACCCTTGTCTTTGCCATCAATGACATTTTGAACATCCTCGGTAGTTGCAATAAACTCCGGGCGTCCTGAAGATTCGCCAAAACTTTCCACGGGGGTCCATGAGGTTGGACCTGTCTCAACAGGATATTCGGCTTT
>PCSG01000290.1:0-507 GCA_002772195.1 Desulfobacterales bacterium CG23_combo_of_CG06-09_8_20_14_all_51_8
TTTTCCCAAAATATTTTCCAATTCTTCCCTCGAATAAAAATCAATCAAAATTTTTCCGCCGTTGCCGGATTTTTTGATGCTCACTTTTGTCCCAAGCCGCGCGGCAAGAGCTTCTTCTTCAATTTGAAACGGCGAAACGCTTGAACCTATTTTTCTTTGGTGAGTCGCCACAGTCACTTCTTTCACTTTTTCTTCCGTTTGGCGCACGGTCAAATTGTCTTTGAGGATCATTTCGAAAAGCGCTCTTTGCTTTTCCGGATTTTCGATGGCGAGGATCGAGCGGGCATGGCCTTCGCTGATCTTTCCCTCCGAGAGAGCGCGCTGAATTTCAATCGGCAATCCCAAAAGACGGATTTTGTTCGCGACCGCGCTGCGAGACTTCGCGACCTTGTCCGCCACATCTTCCTGCGTGAGATCAAATTCTTCAATCAATTTTTTGTACGCCCGCGCTTCTTCCAGAACATCGAGATCGTGGCGCTGAATATTTTCAACGAGCGCCAGTTCCAA
>PCSG01000290.1:592-7610 GCA_002772195.1 Desulfobacterales bacterium CG23_combo_of_CG06-09_8_20_14_all_51_8
CCGGCGATGAGTTCATACCCGGCGCCAGGGGATTCCCTCACCAGCAGGGACTGAAGAATGCCCTGAACCTTCACGGATTCCGCCAGCTCCGCCATTTCATTCTCCGGAAAATCCCGGCGCGGCTGATACGGATTGGGATGGATTTTATCCACATCGCATTCCAGAAGATTCCCAGTGCTTTCTTCCCGGCCAAGGCCCATATCCGGAAAAAGCGCGTCCAGACCTTTGCCCAAGCCGGTAGGGCGCTTTTTTTTCTCTTTCACACCGCTGTCCCCGGCCGCTTGTTTTGATTTTCCATCACCCATGGGCAACCCTTTTTATGAATTAATGGTTAGACAATCACAAACTTGTCCTTGCGCCGCCGGCCGTTTAGGACTTCTTTGGCCAGATCCAGATAACTTTTTGACCCGGGAGATGACGGATCATAGAACATGATGGGCTTGCCGTAACTCGGCGCTTCTCCCAGCCGGACCGTTTTCGGAATCCGGGTCTTGAATACCATGTCTTTAAAATATTTTACCGCGTTGTCCGCCACCTGATTGGACAGATTGGTCCGCGAATCATACATGGTCAGCAGAATGCCTTCGATGGTTAAGCCCGGATTAAGTCCCTGCTTGACGCGCTTGATGGTCTGCATGAGCTGGCCCAGGCCCTCAAGGGCGTAAAACTCGCATTGCAACGTGATGAGCACCGAGCTGGCCGCCGTCATGGCGTTTAGGGTAAGCAGGGAAAGGGACGGCGGGCAGTCGATGATGATAAAATCATAATCATTGACGCACTGGGTCAGGAGCCGGCCCAGCACCCGGTCCCGGGCCTCATCCCCCATCATCTCGACTTCAAATCCGATCAGCTCGGTTTTGGACGGGATCACCCACAGTTTGGGGACGTCTGTCTCGGAAATGATTTCCGCGGCCCCGACCTGACCGATGAGTCCATGATACAAGGATTTGGTGATTTTGCGCTTGTCAATGCTCAGCCCGGTGGTGGCGTTGGCCTGGGGATCGGCATCCACCAATAAGGTTTTTTTCCCGGCCACGGCCAGGGCCGCCGCCAGGTTCACCGCCGTGGTGGTTTTACCGACCCCGCCTTTTTGATTTGCAATGCAGATGGTATGTGCCATAATTGTTTAACGCCTTACCATAAAAATCCACATTTGAAAAGTGGATAACACTGTGTCATATTATCAAGATAGGATCAACACGGATATTTGACATTTACAGACATATTGATATTGAACCGGATCACGGAGTCCGTTCAGAAACAGTTAGACTAAAACTCATACATTGAATCCCCCTATGTGTAAATTTAAAAAATGGATCAGCGCCGGGATATCATTCCTGATTCTCTTCTCGGGCCTGATCCCGCTTGAAATGGCGCATGCTTTGACGATCAAAGAGGAAGAAGAACTGGCCGAGGAATTTCTCAAGGCGGTGTTTGAAAATTATGAGATCATCAAAGATCCGGTCATAGAGGGCTACCTGGACCATGTCGGCCAGAAACTCATCTCCGCCATGCCCCAGCAGCCGATCACCTATAAATTTTACGCGGTCCGGCAGGACGCCTATAATGCCTTTGCCGGTCCCGGCGGAAATATCTTCATTTTTTCCGGGCTGTTCGCCGTTCTTGAAAACGAAGATGAACTGGCGGCCCTGCTGTCCCACGAAATCGCCCACGTATCCTGCCGCCACATCTCGGAAATGATGGAAAAATCCAAAAAAGCCGGCATGGCGACCCTGGCCGGCGTCATCGCCGGAATCCTCATCGGCCTGGGCGGGGCCGGGACCGTGGGCGGGGCCCTGACCGTGGGCTCCATGGCGACGGGCCAGTCCATGGCCCTTGCCTACAGCCGGGAAAATGAAATGCAGGCCGACCAGATCGGCCGGGCCAATCTTCAAAAAGCCGGCTACAGCCTGGGCGGGCTCCAGTCCATACTGAAAAAAATCCGCGCCACGGAATGGTTCGGCACCGAAGAATACCCCACCTATCTCAGGACTCATCCGGCCACAGAGGAACGCATTCTGTACCTGGACAATCTCCTGGAAAAAAACCCGCCGCCGCCAACGAAAAAAAATTATGCGTTTGCGCGGGCCCATACCCGGATAACGGCCCTTTACACAGATCCGGACACGGCTCTGGGCCTTTATAAAAAACAGACGTTACAAAACCCGGAAGATGCCATGGCGCACTATGGGTACGGGCTGGCCTTAAATCGACAAGGAAATCCGAAGGCCGCGATGGACCATCTGAAAATCGCTATTGAAAAAAACCCGAATGACGCCGATATGATTATTGATCTGGGCATTGCGTTGTTTACGGCCGGAGAATATGAAGCCGCGCTGAAACAGCTTGAACGAACGCCGGGATCAGCCCTGGGGGAAGAAATCGCCCGACTGTATGCCGGCCGGGCAATGATGGCCTTAGGTCGCCATGATCAGGCGGCCGACACATTCACCGCCATCCTGAAAGAAGACCCGGACCTGGTGGAAGGGTATTTTTACCTCGGGGAAGCTGAAGGCAAGCGCAACCGGTTCGCCGGGGCCCATTTCAACCTGGGGGAATATTATCTGAAAACCGACGATCTTCGGAATGCCCGGTTTCATTTCACCAAAGCCATGGAATATGAAAAAGATCCGGCCCGGATGGAAACCATCCGGCAACGGCTAAAGGAAATGGAATCCCGGCACCGGTTTTTCGGAGGCGACGACAAAGCACCCGGGCCGGAGGGGGATGAAATAACGGAATAATTCCCTTTTGCATTCAAAAGACACACCCGGCGGCATCGTCGGTTCTCAGCATAGAAGACAAACAAGGCGGCAAGGACTTCTCCTTGCCGCCTCGGTATCATGGTAAATGTAAATTCAACCTATATAATGGGTATGGTTCTCTCCAAAATTTCCCTATTCCCAGGTTCCGGCCAGCGGAATCCACCCCATCCCGTCCGGGCCAAAATCAAATCTGATTTCTGCGTTTCCGCTCGACAAACTGTTTTTCAGATAAAATGAACTGGTCGCGGGATTGAACAAGCCGATGCCATCTGCTCCATTGCCATCCCAGTCTCCACAAATCGGCGTCCAAGTAGAGCCTTTCGGCCCGTATAAAAAAGTAATTTCGGCGGAACCGCCACTTAAGCTGTTTCTAAGATAAAATTTCCCATCCTGCGGGGAGTATAAACCGATGGAGTCCTTCCCATCGCCATTCCAGTCTCCGAAGATCGGCTGCCACCCTGAATTTGCAGGACCGAAACGAAATGTATAGTCGGCATTTCCCCCGGATAGTCCGTTTTTAAGGTAAAATTTGCTGTTGAGGGGATCATACAATCCGATCCCGCATTGCCCGTTCCCATCCCAGTCTCCGGTAATGGGTATCCAATCGTTATAATCAGGGCCGAAATCAAAGGACACATCCGCATTGCCGCCGGACTGGCTGTTTTTGAGGTAAAACCGGGATGGGTCAGAATTAAAAAGCCCTATCGTCTCCTGGCCGTTTCCGTTCCAGTCCCCGGCAATGGGCATCCATCCGGAATCTTGGGGACCAAATCGAAAACTTGTATCCGCCGAACCGCCGGACAACTCATTTTTTAAATAAAAAGCGCTGGCAACCGGGTCAAACAGCGAAATGAAGTCGCCAGCAGATGAACAGGCTAAATCACTGCCGTTGCAGTCCTGGTCAATCCCATCCCCGCAGATTTCAGTCGCGCCGGGATAGATTGTTGCGTCATTGTCGTTGCAATCGCCCTGAGCCGTTGTGAAGCCGTCGCCGTCTAAATCACCGGATGGCCCAGCCTGTCCGCCGCGCACAGCCCGAACATAGCTGAGGCCGGATTTATTTGTGTTGTAGCCGCCGCCATCGTAAAAGCACATGTACAACGCGTAGCTCGTATTGCTCGCGTAGGTAATAGAGGACCAATAATAACCTGCGGGTGTATCCGAAAAATACGTGGTATCAATTGCCGGTCCAAACCGGCTGTAACCTACCAAACTTACCAGTTCTTTGATGGTGGGTAGCCGCCAGTCTGTATAGCCGGCCAAATTCGAGTTTTCACAGTATGACAGTGACTGTTCCCATGTCATACCATTATCAGGTGTCTCCTGCTGCCACATGAGGCCGGTATCCGTATCGGTGACTGTGCCGTCGCCGTTAATACTCCAATGATCAAATACCCCAGTCAGTCCACCACGAACAGCACGGACTGAGTAGCTGGTGCCTTTACCGACGTGGCCGGAGTTGAACCCGTTGTAGAAGAACATGCCCCAGGCGCAGCTGGCACAGCCTGCGGTGGGAGTAGACGACCAATAAAAGGCCGCTGGCGTGTTGGAAAAATAGTTGGTATTGATGGTCGGCCCAGGAGAGGGAATATTATAATTGACAATATATGCCAATTCTTTGATGGTCGGCATCCGCCAGTCATTGTGACCGCCGTAATTGGCTGTGTTCAGAGTATTGATGAAATCCTCGGTATCCGTGCCATCTCCTGCTGTGCCGGCATTTCCGCCGTTGGTTGCCGGGTTGGAATCATACCAGGTATAGGTGTTGTCCGCATCATGGGGATTGGCGTAATTTACCGTCCCGTCCTTGTCCTGCTTGGCTTCCCAGATCAGACCCGTGACATTGTCCCGCACCATGGTCCAGGATGCGGCGCTGTCCGGCAGGGCATTGCCCGATGCATCCAGCTTGGTATAGGACATGGGATTGATGGTATAATTTCCATCCTGACCGTAAAAGGGCTCGCCGGGTTGAGGGCAGGGAATCTCTCCTGTGTCGTCATAACATTTGGTCTGCCCGGTATCCGGAACGGGCCAGGCATGGACAAAGGCTGGCAAGCAAAGCATCAGGCATGAAAACAAGATTGTTTTAAAAAGAGAAAAGTGTTTTTTTACATGCATGGAATTCGTCTCCATTTAATATGTGGGTCGATTCAATCGGTTTAATCCAA
The DNA here is from genome assembly GCA_002772195.1 of Desulfobacterales bacterium CG23_combo_of_CG06-09_8_20_14_all_51_8. Taxonomy (GTDB): domain Bacteria; phylum Desulfobacterota; class Desulfobacteria; order Desulfobacterales; family Desulfosalsimonadaceae; genus SURF-3. Next base: position 5,526 of record PCSG01000290.1, read on the forward strand.
TTGGGCCGGTGCATCACAAATGCCCAGGCTATTTTGGGATTGCGTTGTGATTCTATTCAAAATACAACAAAATATCAGATGGTTCCGAACTGATAAACAGTTATGAGGCATATCTTTTCTATTTGAAAATATTCGAGATAAAACAGCCGCCGCCGCCGCCACCACCACCACCATCATCATCATCATCATTTGAACATGACAGATCACTGCCGTTGCAGTCCTGGTCAATCCCATCACCGCATGTTTCAGTGGCTCCGTGATGGATTGTGGCGTCATTGTCGTCGCAGTCACCCTGGGCTGGTGTATAGCCATCGCCATCGTTGTCCCCATCATCATCAGTGTTAAATTTTTCCCGGAATTCCGGAGACACCATGCTGAATTTATCGAGTTTCCCTCTTTTACTTTTCTGGGTGGGTAAAAAAAGTAACAAAAGAACCCAGCCCACTGCGCTGCGGTGATCCCTGCCCCTTCCGGTTTCCGTGGCGGGGTAAAAACTCGCCTTATAAGATAAACGGCCTGAATTTTTGTTTGTAATGACGCAGTAAGGCGTTGACGCCCTTATGGGCACAGCAGGAACAATTTTCCCTTAAAAACCAAAAAAACCTTCTGCGCCGCCGCGTCTTATTTTTTTCTCCCGCAGGGACGCTGAGGCGCAGAGGGGAAAGCATTTGATTTTTTGATGTATTCTCTGCGTCTCCGCGTCCCTGCGCGAAAACGTATTACGCTCGCCTCTTCTGGATTCCGGGTCGCGGTTGCTTCGCGCCCTTGCCCGGAATGACGGACGCAGAAAATGATACCCGATTAAAAATGATTGGTTTCCCCTTTAACTCTTATCAAAATGCGAAAACTTCATGGTGAAATTGCCCCGGCCCTGGGAGGAGGAGCGCAATGCCGTGGAATAACCGAACATTTTGGACAGGGGCACAATGGCGGCGATGATCTGGCTGTCGGCCTTGGATGAGATGGATTCGATTTTCCCGCCCCGGGAGTTCAAATCCCCGATCACCTCGCCCATGAAGGCGTCCGGCACAAACACTTCCACATCCATGATGGGCGCAAGCAGAAAAGGCTCCGCCTTTTTAAACGCCTCCCGGCAGGCCATGGCAGCAGCAACCTTGTACGCCAGCTCCGTACCATGGGACTCCCGAAAGGCGCCGCCGGTCAGGGTCACTTCCACATCGGCCACCGGATATCCCATGAGATCCCCGTATTCCAAGGCTTCTTTGACGCCTTTTTCAATAAAGGGAACGAACATTTCGGGAATCCGGTCCGGTGGGATTTCCGCGCGGAAGGCATTGCCCGCGCCCCGGGTCAGGGGCCGGATTTTGAGTTCCACTTCCGCAAAATGCTTTTGCCCCGCCACTTCCTTGTCAAAAACAGCGATTCCCACGGCGGCTTTGGCCACGGTTTCCCGATACACCACCTGGGGCTTGCCGACGTTGACGCTGGTGTTGAACTCCCGCAGCATGCGGCTCGTGATGATTTCGAGATGCAGTTCGCCCATGCCGGACAAAATGGTCTGGCCGGTGTCCGGGTCTTTTTTCACCTGGAGGGTGGGGTCTTCGGCCATGAGCTTTTCCAGCACCTGATCGAGTTTTTCCTGATCCGAGTGGGTTTTCGGCTCCACGGAAATGGAAATAACGGGCTTGTAAAATTCCATCTGTTCCAGCAGAACCGGGGCCGAGGCGTCACACAGGGTTTCGCCGGTGGAGGAGTCTTTAATGCCCATCACCCCCACAATGCTTCCCACCTCCGCTTCATCCACCCGTTCCCGCTTGTTGGCGTGCATCATGAGAATCCGGGAAATTTTCTCTTTTTTCTTGCGGGAGGGATTGTACACTTCATCGCCGGCTTTCATCCGGCCGCTGTATATCCGCACAAACGATAATTTCCGGCCCTCCATGATGGAAACCTTGAAAATCAGCGCCACCAGGGGCGCATTTTTTTTCGCCGTACATTCGATGACCTCCCCGGTATCCGGATGATGGCCTTTAATGGGCGGGACATCCACGGGGCTGGGCAAAAAAGAAACCACGGCATCCAGTAAAAGCTGAATCCCCTTGTTTTTCAAGGCGGACCCGCAGA
>PCSG01000290.1:7626-9299 GCA_002772195.1 Desulfobacterales bacterium CG23_combo_of_CG06-09_8_20_14_all_51_8
CAGCTCCAGGGTGGCCCGGCGAATGGCTGATTTCAAGCGGTCCACGGGAATATCCGCCTCTTCCAGATAGGCTTCCATGATCCCGTCGTCGCATTCCGCCACCTGCTCTATGAGCCGGTCACGGTATTCCCGGGCCTGATCGGCATATTGCGCGTCAATGTCGGCGGTCTCGATCCGGGCGTCGGGGTCATCGGAATCCCAGAGAATCTGCCGCATTTCCAAGAGATCGATGACTCCCCGGAAACTGTCTTCATTGCCGACAGGGAGCTGGATGATCAGCGGTTTTGCATTCAGTCGCGCAACGATCATGTCCACCGTTCGGAAAAAATCCGCGCCGATGCGGTCCATTTTATTGATAAAGGCCATCTTAGGCACCAGATATTTATCCGCCTGATGCCAGACGGCTTCCGACTGAGGCTCCACGCCGCCCACCGCGCAGAACACACCCACGGCGCCGTCCAGAACCCGCAGGGACCGTTCCACTTCGATGGTGAAATCCACATGGCCCGGGGGGTCGATGATCTGGATGTCACTGTTTTTCCAGACACAGGTGGTCACAGCGGAGGTAATGGTGATTCCCCGTTCCTGTTCGTCGGGCATCCAGTCCATCACCGCCTCTCCGTCATGGACTTCGCCGATTTTATGGGACCGGCCGGTATAATAAAGAATCCGTTCGGTGACCGTTGTCTTGCCCGCGTCAATATGGGCGATAATCCCGATATTTCGTATCTGATTGATTTGTTTGGTTTTCATCTTATGATCATCATATCCGCTGAAAGAGGGGACCGGATGTCGATATGACCGGCCAAGGTGTCCGCGTCCCGCCCCTCGATTAACAATTTCACCTGATCCACGCCGTCAATATTGAGCACCAAGGTGTTGACAATGGAATAGACCGTCATCAGTTCCGAAACAATGCCGCCCGGATGAGAGTCGCTGATTTCCCGGCTGAAATCCACATAGGCGGTTTTACCCTCTAAGAATACGGCCCGCAACACGGCTTCCGGCGGGATGGTCCGGGCCAGGCCGCCCGAAGGACCGCGAATCAAGGACTCCACCAGAAGCCTGCAAAATTCCACCGAAGCTTCCGCTTCCATGCCGGGCCGCTGTTCAGCCGTCAGGTATGGATGAGCCGGGTCGACGAAATACAGAAACACCGGAAGCTCAGTGGATGGGCCTTCTTCGGCCCCGCCATCATAGGCAAATACGACAACTCCCCCCGCGAGCCATCCGCAGATCAGCCCGAGGGCTATCAGCACCCGATTCTGAAAGAGCAATCCCTTATTTCGCCGTTCCATGGGTTCCCCTGTCATGAAAATTCGTGTATTTTATGCAAGGAATGGCACCCTGTCAAATTATATAATTCTAAAATATAATTCTAAAAAAACCGGCAGGAACTTGCTTGACTTTGGTTTTTTTTTCATGTTTTATAATTTTTTTCATTTTTTATGATGCCTGATCTCCATAGGTCACTCATTGGAACAGAGATATCGGCGATGCTGCGGCGCGTATTTAAATAGATTTTAGATAATTATATAAGGAGGTAATCCTCATGATTGTTGCAGAAAGAAAACCGTTTGATGAAATCAAGGGATTGATTGACGGCTATAAAAAAGTCCTGGTCGTCGGATGCGGCACCTGCGTTGCGGTCTGCCTGACCGGCGGTGAAAAAG
>PCSG01000290.1:9358-15050 GCA_002772195.1 Desulfobacterales bacterium CG23_combo_of_CG06-09_8_20_14_all_51_8
ACTTTCGGGGAAGCCACGGTTCAGCGGCAGTGCGATTTTGAATTTCTGGATGAAATCAAGGATAGGGTCGGCGACTATGACGCCCTTTTGTCCATGGCCTGCGGCGCCGGAATTCAGTTTCTGGCGGAGCGATATCCGGATATCCCGGTTTTTCCGGCGGTGAATACCATCTTTATCGGTGTCAACAAGGATGTGGGCTGGTATGAAGAACGCTGCAAAGCCTGCGGCACCTGCGTTTTAGGGTTGACCGGGGGCGTCTGCCCGGTGACCATGTGCGCCAAAAGCCTCTTTAACGGCCCCTGCGGCGGCACCAACCAGAAAAGCTGCGAGATCAACAATGATCAGCCCTGCGCCTGGCACATGATTTATGAAAGGCTGTCCAAACAGGGACGCCTGGAAAACATCATGAAAATCTGCCCGCCCAATGACTGGCGGAACCAGAGACCCCAGACCCTGATTCAGCCGGGTTATGAGGAACGAAAAGCCATGACGGCGTAATCACGCATTCTACTGTTTTTTATCGATCCGGGATGCGAACCCCCCTCGATAATTCAAGAATATTAAGAAAAGGAACAGATTATGAAATCAGGAAGCACACTTGAAAAAATATTAACCGCCGGACACTTTGCTTTCACGGGCGAACTGGGCCCCCCCCGGGGCGCGAATCTCGACGCCATCCGAAAAAAAGCCCAGCCCCTCAAAGGCATGGTGGACGCCGTGAATATCACGGATAACCAGACTGCCGTAGTGCGTATGTCCAGCTGGGCCGCTTCATTGTTTGCCATTTCCGAAGGACTGGAGCCCAACTTCCAGATGGTATGCCGGGACCGGAACCGCCTGGCCATGCAGTCGGACATTCTCGGGGCCTATGCCCACGGCGTCCGCAACATGCTGTGCCTGTCCGGCGACCATCAGCAGTTCGGCGACCATCCCCAATCCAAAGGGGTTTTTGACATTGATTCCACCCAGCTCATCGGGATGGTCAAAAATATGCGGGATGAAGGCAAGTTTCTAAACGGCCAGGAAATCGATGGCGCGCCCAAAATGTTTATCGGCGCGGCCGCCAACCCCTTTGCGGAGCCGTTTGAATGGCGGGTGTATCGCCTGGCCAAAAAAATCGCCGCCGGCGCGGATTTCATCCAGACCCAGTGCGTTTTCAACATGGAAAAAATGCGGGAATGGATCAAACGCGCCAATGACATGGGACTGACGGAAAAAGTTTACATCCTGGCCGGCGTCACCCCCATGAAAAGCCTTGGTATGGCGCGATACATGAAATCAAAAGTGCCGGGAATGGACGTGCCGGATTACGTCATTGACCGGATTAAAGGCGTGGACAAGAGCAAGCAGGCGGATGAGGGTATCAAAATCGCCTGCGAACAGATTGCAGAGTTCAAGGAGATGAAGGGCGTTGCCGGCGTTCACCTGATGCCGATTGAATGGGAGCATAAAGTTCCCGAAATCGCCGAACGGGCAGGCATGCTCCCGAGACCGCAGGTATAACATTCCTATTTGACCGGCCCTGCGGCACACGCATAAAAAACCATAAAGGAGTGTTAAAAAACATATGAAACCCAAAAAAGTCACGATCATCGGCGGCGGGATCGCCGGGATGACCGCTGCCTGGGAGCTTGCCGAGTCCGGAGTGACAGTGGACTTGATTGAAAAAAGCGGCTTTCTGGGCGGCCATGCCATCCAGTACACCTGCAAGGCGACATCCGAATGTCTGAACTGCGGGGCCTGTTCCGTGGAAAAAATGCTGAAAAACGTCGTGGAAAACGATAACATCACCGTTCATTTATCCACGGAAATCGAAGAAATCGGAAAAGCCAGTCCCTTCTCCGTAAAAATCAAAAAAAGCGCTGTTTTTATCGACGGGGCCAAATGCACCAATTGCGGCATCTGCTTTGACAAGCTGAAGGATACGGGTCTCATCATTCGGGGGTATTCCAAAAACAACCTCCCCCTGTTTGCAATCAATCCGGACAAACTCGCTGACAATCCGAATTCCTTAAAGGAAATCTGCCCGGAAGGCGCCATCGTCGTCAATGCCGCGCCGGCCGTTTCCAAGCTGACTGCGGACGCTGTCATCGTGGCCACGGGGTTTACCCCCTTTAACGCGGCCCGGAAAGGCACCTACGGCTATGGAAGATTTCCAAACGTCATCAACGGACTGGATATGGAACGCATCAAGCGGCAAAACGGTTTTCTGGCCCGGCCGTCGGATGGGGCGCCCGCAAAAAAAATCGCCTTTATCCAGTGCGTGGGCAGCCGGGATGAAAATCTGGGGAATTTATGGTGTTCCCAGGTCTGCTGTCCGTATGCCTTAAGAAGCGCGGAATCCCTGAAGCACAAAAATCCCGATCTGGAAATTACGGTATTTTATATGGATATCCAGAATACCGGTAAAAGCTTTCCCGTCTTCTATGAATCCTGTAAAAATGACATCCGGTTTATCAGAAGCATCCCTGTGGACATTTTCCCGGAGGAAAACGGGGACCTCAGAATGCGGCTGTTTGATGAGACCCAGGGATCGCCGGAAATGGAAACCTTTGACGTGGTTGTTCTTTCCACCGGCATCATGCCGAATACGGAAAATAAAAAACTTTCCGGCCAGATGGGCATCATTCTGGATGCGGACGGATTTTTCGCCTTTGCGGATGACCTGAACAAAACCGCGACTGCAAAAGGCGGCATCTTTATCGCCGGAACCGCGCAGGGGCCTAAAACCATTGCTGATTCCATGACGCAGGCCGGCCAGGCCGCCGCCGGCGCTCTGAAATACCTGGGGGTGACCAAATGAATACTGCCTGTCAAAATCAAACGGAAACAATCCATATGACCACCGATGTTCTGGTGATTGGCGGCGGTGCTGCCGCCGTCCAGGCGGCCAACCGGCTTTCAACCGCCGAATATCCGGTGACCCTCGCCGGTCCCGGTCAGCAGCAGACCGCCGGCAAAGGCGTTGAAGTCATCGCCGGTGCCACCGTGATCGACGTCACGGGCATGCCCGGCGATTTTACCGTCAAACTCGCATCTCAGGGCAAGGCCGTCACCAAAAAAGCCGGGGTCATTGTGGTGGCCTCGGAACTCGCAGTCACGCCGCTTTTGGGGGCCTATGGGCTGACGGCTGGCGAAACCGTTCTGTCCCTTTCGGGATTTGAAGCCCTGATTTCCGATGACGCCAAACGCGGCAAAGTCCTTTCCGGCGAAAAAACCGTGGCCTTTCTGGCGGGGTTTGCCCAAGAGGGAAATCCGCTGCTCATGAAACGGATTCTGACCTGTGTCGATCATCTCACCGGCGTAACAGGCTGCACCGCCTATGTTTACATCAACAATATCAAGGTGGCTGATGACGGGCTGGAACGACTTTATAAAAAAGGCCGGGACAAGGGCGCGACCTATTTCAAACTTCAGCAGGCCCCGTCGGTTTCCCAGGATGGAAACAATTTAAGCATCACTTTCCATGATCCGGTCCTTCGCAGTGACATTGAACTTTCCCCGGACATCATCGTGTGCGAGGAAAGCCTGACCGCGGACCCGACCCATCCGGCCCTTGCGAAAGCCCTGCGCATTGACCTGGGTCCCATGGGTTTTCTGCAAAAAGAAAACGTTCACCGGCTGCCGGTAGGCTCCAACCGGGAAGGCATTTTCGTGGTGGGCCCCGGCCGGGACGTCGAAAATCTGACAAAATCCCGGGCTGATATTGACAACATGCTGCTTCGGGTCAGAGCCCTCATCGGCGACGGAAGCCTATCGGTGACGGCAAAAGCCGTGGTGGATCGGGACAAATGCGTCACCTGCCTCACCTGCTACCGGTGCTGTCCCCATGGGGCCATCACCTGGGACAACAAGGCGATCATCTCGCCGGTGGCCTGCCAGGGCTGCGGTATCTGCGCCAGTGAATGCCCCATGGACGCCATTCAGCTTGCGGATTTTACGGACGCGGAAATGATGGATCGGGTGAAGGCAGCCGCCAACGCAGCGGGCGCCCCGAAAATCGTGGCCTTCTGCTGCCGAAACTCCGCATATGAGGCGGGTATGATGGCCGCTGCTTTTAATTATGAACTTCCCAAGGGCCTTCAGATGATCAAAGTACCCTGCGCCGGGAAAGTCGATATCCAGTATATCTTAAACGCGCTGGCGGTGGTGGACGGGGTTCTAGTTCTGGCCTGCCACACGGGCAACTGCAAATCCGAAGTCGGCAATACCTACGCCAAATGGCGGGTGAATGACGCCTACCGGAAACTCGAAATGGTCGGCATCAAAAAAGAACGCCTGGTGTTCGCCACCCTGGCCTCCAACATGGCTGCAGATTTCGCGAGAATCGCAAAGGACATGGAAAACATCGTCAGGGAATTATAACCGCAAGCCTCAACACCGACAAAGCGGTTCGAACAATAAAGAAAAAGGGCGTCCCGAAGGCGCCCTTTTTCTTTTAGATATGGTACAATACCTGGATAGCAGATTTTGTCCCAACGGCGAAACCCAGTGATAAAATCATTTCGCGCGCCGGGACGCAGAGGTTAAGGACATGAGAAAGAATGCTCCCTCTGCGAACCCAGCGTCTCAGCGGGAGAAATAAAAAAAGACTGCTCCCGCAAGGATATATTTTTCTTAAAATATTCCCCGGAGGCTCTTGGTACGTTTCGGAATTAATCCTCCGCAAACATATCCAGTTCCAATTTCCGGGCCGCGATATTTTCAAGGGCCGACTGGATAAATGCGTCGATATCGACACCGAACCGGACCTTGCCGTCCAGGGTGCGCACGGAAAGGGACCGGTTTTCCCTCTCCTTTTCGCCTGCGGTGATGATCAGCGGTATCTGACTGAGCTGGGCTTCCCGCACTTTTCTCTTCAGGCTTTCGGTTCGAGCATCCACTGAGGACCGAAGGCCCGCTTTTTCAAATACAGCATGCAGTTCGTCGGCAAAAGGGGCCAATTCGTCATTGATGGGCAGAATCACCACCTGGACCGGGGCCAGCCACAGGGGAAACTTGCCGGCGAAATGCTCCACCAGAATTCCCAGGAATCGTTCAATAGACCCGTAAATCACCCGGTGAATCATGACCGGCCGATGGGGCGCATTATCCGCACCGACATAGGAAAGATCAAACCGTTCGGGCAGGGACATATCGAGCTGAATGGTGCCGCACTGCCAGGTCCGGCCGATGGCGTCCTTGATGTGGATATCGATTTTGGGGCCGTAAAACGCGCCGTCGCCTTCATTGATTTTATAGCCCTTGCCGTAGGCGTCCAAGGCCCCTCTCAGTCCGGCGGTGGCCCGTTCCCACTGCTCGTCCGATCCGATGGATTTTTTCGGACGGGTGGAAAGCTCCAGATGAAATCCCAGACCGAAGGTCTTGTACATCCGGTCCACCAGGCGCAGGACCCCTATAATTTCGGCTTCAATCTGATCCGGGGTCATGAAAATATGAGCGTCATCCTGATGAAAGGCTCGGACCCGGAACAGACCGGACAATACCCCGGACAGCTCGTGACGGTGGACCAGGCCCACTTCCGAGGCCCGAATGGGCAGGTCCTTGTAGGAATAGCGTTTTCGTTTGTACAGCAGCATGCCGCCCGGGCAGTTCATGGGCTTGATGGCGGATTCCACGTCATCGATGAGCAGGGTATACATGTTTTCCCGATAATTTTCCCAGTGCCCGCTCTGCTCCCACAGGCTCCGGT
>PCSG01000183.1:0-11561 GCA_002772195.1 Desulfobacterales bacterium CG23_combo_of_CG06-09_8_20_14_all_51_8
TGCCGCAGCATATCCGATGGGAACTTTACCCAGTGGCCCATGAAGGGGAAAAAGCCGCTTACGGAGGCGGATATTTGGAAGAAACCGAGTGGTGGACCAAGCCGAGGGAAAAATCCCTGATCGGCGAATTAAAGGTCATGATACCGGAAATCCTGTTTTTAAAAGCAGTCTGGGAGCACAACCGCAAGCTGTGGTACGTCACATTCCCGTTTCATTTCGGCATGTATTTATGCATCACCTACATGGCGCTGCTGTTTGTTGGCGCCATCAGCCTGATTGCCGGGGCTGCATCCGATTCCATGATCCTTTCAGCGATTTTCGCCCTGACCAATCTTTGCGGACCAATGGGTTTCATCCTTTGTATCGTCGGGGCTGCCGGCCTTTTTTACCGGCGGATAACCGACCCGGACCTGAAAGATTTTTCCGCATTTGAACATTTTTTTGACCTTGGCCTGTTTGTTCTCACCATGGGGGTGGCGCTCATGACCTGGCTTTTTATCGACCCCAGCTTTATCAAAAACAGAGAAATCGTCATGAGCCTGCTCCAGTTTCATTTCAGCCCCATTGATTCGTCGCTGCTGATAATGCAAATGCTGTTAATCTCTTTTGTCATTGCCTATATTCCCCTGACGCATATGTCTCATTTCTTTATGAAATATTTCCTGTACCACGACATCCGGTGGGGGGATAAACCCAATATTAACAGTCCTTCTACGGACGAGAAGATCGGCGTGGTATTGAACTATCCGGTCACCTGGGCAGCGCCGCATATCGCCGGCCATGGAAAAAGCACCTGGGCGGAAGTCGCCACTTTTAACCCGGCAGCCGAACCAGATAATAAAAAGGAGCAGGCATGAAAAGCAAAGAGAGACTGAAAATCAATGATATCAGCAAAGACACGGAAAAACTGGCCAGCGTTAATCCCGAAGACCTGATGCCCCTGCCGGAGGACTTTGAAGAAGGCCCATGGGGGGAACTTACCGAGGAAACAAAAGACAAGTACGCCTGCATTCTGGATAATACCTGCATTCTCCAGATTCCGCGGCCGAAGACCAAAGAAGAAGAAGATGAGCTGGTCCGTAAATTTTTAAGCGGCATGGAAAAGCTCTTTACCAAAGAAAATAACTGGACCTTTCTGGCGATGCTGGAGACCTCCATGGAGCATTGCGCCAAGTGCAATACCTGCGCAGAGGCCTGCCATTTGTATGAAGCCAGCGGACGGCATGATATGTATCGTCCCCTGTACCGCAGTGAAGTTTTTCGCCGCATTTATAAAAAATATGTAAAAAAAGAACCGTTCAGCGGGTTGCGTAACGGCGATATTGATCTTAACTGGCGGACGGTTGCCCGGCTGGGGGAGCTGGCGTATCGGTGCAATATCTGCCGCCGGTGTGCCCAGACCTGTCCTATCGGCGTGGACAATGCCTTGATTGCCCGTGAAATTCGAAAAATTTTCAGCCAGGAAATGGGGATTGCCCCGCCCGAACTTTATGAAAAAGGGTCAATGCTTCAGCTCAAAGTCGGATCTTCCACATCCATGAACAACCTGGTGGCCAAAGACAATGTCGAGTTTATTGACGAAGATTTTTCCAATGAAACCGGCTATAAATTTAAAACCCCCTGGGATGTAAAAGGCGCGGACGTTCTACTGATTCACAATGCCGGAGAAATCCTGGCATGGCCGGAGAATATTGCGGCTTTTTCCATCATTTTTAAAGCAGCCGGCATCTCCTATACCCTTTCCAGTGATCTGGCGGCTTATGACAGCATCAATTACGGGGTCTTTTATGATGACGTTCAGTTTGCGCGAACAGCGCTTCTTCATGCTCAGGCCGCCAAAAACCTGGGAGTTAAAAAAATTGTGCTGGGCGAATGCGGCCATGCCCACAAGGCGCTGACGGTTATTGTAGACCGGGTGCTGCCGCCGGGCCTGCAAATCCCTCGGGAAAGTTTTTTATCGATGCTCCGGGACATTGTGGTAAACGACAAAATCAAGCTGGATCCCAGCCGGAACAATTTTCCGGTGACGCTGCACGATCCGTGCAATATTACGCGGCTGATGGGGATCATTAAGCCCCAGCGGGACATTGTTAAAAAAATCTGTCCCCAATTCCGCGAGATGACCCCCCACGGGGTGAACAATTACTGCTGCGGGGGCGGCAGCGGATACGCCATTATGAGCCGCAACACCATCCCGGAATGGCGGGCCAAAATTACCGGACGCAAAAAACTATCCCAAATCATGAACGCATTTTCCGATTCCCGGGGGCCGGAAATCCGAAAATATGTGTGCGCTCCCTGCTCCAACTGCAAGGGACAGATGCGGGACTTATTCAAACGGTACGAACTGCTGGAAAAGGAAAGCCTGACATACGGCGGTCTGGTGGAACTGGTGGTGAATGCCATGACGGACGTGAAACCCGGTTATATCAAATGGGGAGAGGAATAAAACTGCTATAAAAAAGGATAATAACCATGACCACCGAATCACTCAAGAAAATCCTTATTGTTGATGATGAACCGGACATCCGGAACTTTTTGTCAGCTTGCATCGAGGATGCCGGATTTTTAGTCGATACCGCCAGGGACGGCATCGAAGCCCTTGAAAAAGTGGCGGATGATCCGCCGGATCTGATAACGCTGGATCTGGTGATGCCCAGACTTTCCGGCGTTCGGGTCATTCGGGAATTACAGAAAAATGGACAATGGAAAAAAATTCCTGTTATTGTCATCACCGCCCATGCCAGCGATGAATTGGGCATTGACGAAGTAAAAGCCCTTAGCGCCTTTACCGCCAACATGAGGCCCCGATACACGATTGAAAAACCGGTCACCCAGGAGAAAATTGTCCGGGCGATCTGTGATGTTCTCGAAATAACCGAAAACCGGGCGCAAGAGACAAAAATGACCAGCGAAAAGGATGTCATTTTGGAGATGATCAATAAGGCAGATCCTGATACCCTGAAACAGATCCTGGCTGTTTTAAACGGCGGCAAATAGAAGAGCATTGACCTTACCGTCAGCTTCCTGAAGCAGGATAACCTGTGAAAAAATTAAAAAAAATTGAACGTCGGACATCAGACATCGAATCCTGATGTCGTGTCGTTCAATTTTTTAAAATGCCTGCCACTAAAAAAATCAATTTTGCTTTTCATCCATTTAATGCTATCTTGTCTTGTAAGCATCTGATCCGATAATAAATATATTCAACCGACAGTGTTGTATTAACTGTGTTTTATCAATTGATAAAACCCTTACCGGCATATAGACAAAAGACAGCCATGCCCCGAAAGATTATGATCATTGATGATGAGCCGGATATCCGGGTATATCTTGCCGCCGCCGCTGAAGATAATGGATTTCTGCCCTTAACACTTGGGGCTGAAGAAACGGTAATCAAACTCATTGCCGATAACAAGCCGGACCTGGTGGTACTGGACATTATGATGCCCATGCGGTCCGGGGTTTCAATTTACAAGGAAATCAGAACATCCCCATCCCTTGCCCATATTCCCATTATTTTAATTTCAGGGATGGCGGGCCTGTCTGATTTCATGGAAAAGGGGTTTCGTCAATTGATAGCTGATGATCAAATCCCGCCTCCGGACGCATTTATTGAAAAGCCGATTGATATCAGCTTGTTATTCAAACAAATAAAAATGTTATTGGATAACCGATCATGCTGACATCGCTTCCAACCGATATTGACAAATGGATCAGGGATAACCTCTTTGATGTCATTCCTATGGCTATCTCGGTGATTGATCGGGAATATAACATTATCCATGCGAATACTGCATTTGAGCAGATGTTCGGTTTATGGCGAAACCGCAAATGTTACGCTGTTTATAAGAACCAGGATGCCCCATGCACCATCTGCAAGGGAAGTGACGCTTTTAAAGACGGCGTCACGCGGATCAATGAAGAAGTCGGGTTTAATAAAAACGGGCGGTTGACACGATATATTCAGCACTCCATTCCAGTCAAGCATGAAAACGGGGAGGTTCAATTTGTCGTCGAGATTGCAACGGATATCACTGAAATCGAATTGCTGCGCGAGGAGCACCAGCTTCTGTTTGATCAGGTGCCTTGCAATATCCTGGTCATTAACCGGGATTTTCGTATTGTCCGTACCAATCACCGCCTGCGACAAATCTTCGGAAATATCGATGGAAAATTTTGTTTTAAGGCGTTAAAAGGATACGATAGCAAATGTGCCGAATGCACGGCGCATCAGACATTTTCCGATGGAGACATCCATACCGGATCGCATGTATGGGATCATGGAGAGAATCATGGCGCCCATATGCTGGTCACAACCGTTCCACTCCGGCGGGCTGACAAGAGTTTCGATCTTATCATGGAAATGGCGGTGGATGTCACGAAAACGCTTAAGTTGGAAGATGAACTTAAAGTCGTACACATGTTTCTTGAATCCATCATCGATACGGCTATAGACGGCATTATTGCGCTGGATGACATCAGTAATATAATGATTATCAATCCGGCGGCGCGACGGATATTTCATTTTCCGGAAAATCAAGCGCAAATCACCAAAGATCAAATCGAAGCGCTGCTCCCCCAGGGGTTCCTTGAACAGGTGGCTGCCGGATCCCAGTATTCATTTTTACAGGAAACAGAAATTAAAACCTTGAGTGGCGATATGATACCGGTACGATTGATCAGCACCCAGTTGAAAACAGAAGGCCGGTTTATCGGGATAGCGTTACATATTCAAGACCTTACGGAAATTCAGAAACTGGAGAAGGAAAAATTGGAGGCAGAAAGGCTGGCGGCGGTCGGACAGACGGTCGCCGGGCTGGCCCACGGCATTAAGAATCTGATTAACGCGCTTGAAGGCGGCATGTATTTGTTAAAAAGCGGCATTGACAAAAACAGAATGGACCGGGTTTCAGACGGGATGGACATGCTGATCCGCAACATTGCGCGGGTGTCGATGTTTGTCAAAGAATTCCTTACGTTTTCAAAAGGCCATGAAATACAGGTGAAGATTGAAGATCCGGCCTTGATCGCCCATAAAGTGGTTGAACTGTATGCTGCCGAAGCAGCGAAGCAAGGCATTGAACTGCGTTGTGAAATCCCTGATCGGGTGTCACCGGCGCCCATGGACTATGAAGGGATGCACGAATGTCTGACCAATCTTGTGGGGAATGCCATCGATGCCTGTAATATGAGTGAGAAAAAAGGGAATTTGTTTGTTGCCGTCCGTATATCGGAAAAAGAGGGCACCCTCATTTTTGAAGTGATCGATAACGGATGCGGCATGGATTATGAGGTAAAACAAAAGGTATTTACCAATTTTTTCACCACAAAAGGGCTGGGCGGAGCCGGACTGGGACTTTTAACCACTAAAAAAATTGTTCAGGAGCACGGGGGTGTCATCACATTTACGTCTGAACCCGGCGTGGGATCGACATTCAGCATTCGTCTGCCCAGAAAGCGGTTGCCCAAACACAAGGCTTTTAGCCGTCTTTGATGGATACAGTGAAAAAAAAGCATAAAATACTTTTTCTCTCCGAAAATTCAAATGGGCTGAATTTAATGGCGGAAAGCTTTGCGAGTGAAATGAAGGACGATGATATTGAAATTATCAGCGCCACCATGAAACCGCCGGGATTGAACGCTATCGCCGTAAGGTTAATGAACGAAGTTCATCTGGATATTACAAGTCTGAAACAGTTGACACTGCTTGATATTGAACTGTTCATGTTTGATCTGGTCATCACCCTGGGAGATTTTGACCCGGCCTGCCGTCCCACCCTTCCCGGCATGCCGCCGCATTTGCATTGGAATCTTCCTGATCCGTTGCCTGTGGAAGATCCCATCAAAATATTCACTGCGCTGAAATCGGCAAGGGATATTCTCAGGTCCAACATAGAGACCTTATTCCATTCCAGGTTGCTGTCCGCCCTTTTTGTGACCCGGCGGAACCTGGAGCTGGTTCTGGACAACCTGCATGACGGCGTCATGGCGCATACAACGAACCGTCGTATCTTTTTTTTCAATAAGGCGGCGGAAGCCATCACGGGATATTCGTGTGACAAAGTAATGGGGCAGGATTGTCATGAGGTCTTTCCCGGAAGACTTTGCGGCGGGGATTGTGAGTTCTGTGAAAATACAATCAGCCTGGGAAAGGCAAGCGTTACCAGAAGGGATGTTCTCTTTATGCGTCCCGACGGTGAAGAACGGACCCTTAAAATGTCCGTCATGCCCCTGACCGAAACAGACGGTCGCGATGTCGGCGCTCTGGTTTCTTTCCAGGACAATACGGAACTTCATCAACTCAAAAGGCGACTTAAACACCGCCACTCACTTGAAGGCCTTGTGGGTATTGATCCGAAGACCCTGACACTTTTTGAACATATTCGGGAAGTCAGTTCCGTTTGTGTGCCGGTATTGATTGAGGGCGAAAGCGGCACCGGAAAGGAGCTTATTGCAAACGCCATTCATAATCTGGGCCCGAGAGCGGGAAAACCATTTATTGCTGTGAACTGTGGCGCGCTTCCGGAAGGTATTCTGGAGAGTGAGCTTTTCGGGCATGTTAAAGGCGCCTTTACCGGAGCCGTTGCCGACCGTAAAGGCCGGTTCGAGTTGGCGCATCAAGGAACGATTTTTTTAGATGAAATTGACGGGCTGTCGACGTCCATGCAGGTTAAACTTCTTCGTGTCATTCAGGAGCAGCGGTTTGAGCGTGTGGGCGGTGAGAAATCCATCCAGGTGGATGTCCGGATTATCAGCGCCACGAATCAAAACTTAAAACAGCTCATGGCTAAAAAACAATTTCGTCGAGACCTGTTTTACCGTCTTTGTGTGGTTCCCATCACTTTTCCGCCTTTAAGAGAGCGGCGTCTGGATATTCCCATACTGGTGGAACATTTTCTGGAAATGATTTCAAAGGAATTAAAACGTCCCGTGCTGACACCGTCAAATGAGGTCATTGATTTTTTGATACGGTACTCATGGCCGGGGAATGTCCGTGAACTCAGAAACGCCATTGAATATATATATGTCAAATGCCGCGACAATGTCATCCAGGTGCGCCATTTACCGCCGGAAATTTTAAATTTTGAGGAGTCCCGTAAAACCAGGCCGGGTCCCACATTAAAATTCAAAAAAGAAGAGATTATGCTTGCCCTGACAAAGGCGGAAGGCAGTAAAAAAAATGCATCCCGTATACTGGGTGTCGGGCGGGCGACCTTTTATCGATACCTTGATCACTATGGGTTAAAATATTCCATCCTTTTTCGTGTCTCAAGTCTCAAGTTGATCTCATAATTGTCATATAAAACACCATAATATTAATTTTTTAATTAAAAAACAAATAGTTGAATTTAACTATCAATTGGCACCCTTCTGGTGTTCCTGAGTTCATTTCCTCTAACCCGAATTTTATTTTTTGTTTGTTCGAATATAACACTTTAAAAGTATTATTAAATAATAAAAAACAGATCATGAATGCGGGTTGGCATAATAATTGTATTTATTCTAAGGGGTAATTGAACAGAGCGTTTAGCGGTTCATTAAAGGGTCAATCCATGAGTCATTCTGAAATACTCAGAAGGGAGAAGTCCGGTGAATTATATAAAGAGATTGTCAATCTATTGCCGATATATCTGACGATTCAGGATCGCGATCTGAATATTATTTTTGCCAATCAGACATTTTATGACGAATTCGGCCCGCGGTTGGGTAAAAAATGTCATTTTGTATATAAAGGAAGCTTAAACAAATGTCGTGCATGTCCGGTTCAAAAGACATTTTCGGACAAGAAAGTGCATCTCAGTGAAGAAACCATTCGGACGCATGGTGGAAAAACCGCTCAGATGATTGTCTATTCCGCGCCCATTCTGGATCAGGCCGGAAATGTCGTCTCAGTGATGGAAATGGCCACCAATATTACCAGAGTCAAAGTCATGCAAAAAGAGCTGACAGAACTTGGTCAGTCGATTGCCCTGATGTCCCACGGGGTTAAAAATATTCTTGAAGGACTTCAGGGCGGGTCTTATGTGGTTGACGAAGGCCTCCATGACGGCGATTTGACTTTGATCCAAAGAGGCTGGGGAATTGTTAAAAACAATATCACGGATATTTCACGTATTGTACAGAATATTCTTTATTCCTCAAAAAAGAGAACGATCCTGCTTGAAAGAGTGGCTCCCGGCGACATTATCAAGGATTCCATTAATCTTTTCAGGGGAAAGGCCCGTTCAGAGCGGATTGAACTTTCGTGTGAAATCAATCCCGCCTTGCCGGAAGTCAATATGGATCCTTTTGCCATCCGGAAAATGATGAACAACCTGATTTCAAACGCCATCGAGGCCTGTGCAAAAGACAAATCCAAATCGTCTCACCGGATTGTAGTAAGAGCAGATGATTACAATGAATTGCAATTTAAATACGAGGTGGAAGATAACGGCATCGGAATGGATGAGCGGACCCGGCTACAGATATTTACAGAATTTTTTTCAACCAAAGGGACGGAAGGGACCGGGCTGGGTCTGGCGGTGGTTGATAAAATTGTTAAGGAACACAAAGGAAAAATAGAAGTTGACTCAACGCCTCTGATTGGTACTCTTTTTAGGATTTTGTTTTTAAAAATGTAAAAAAAATTCCGGCTAACGCAATAAAAACTAACCCTTCTAGTATGAAAGAGAGGAATGATGGAAAAATTATTAAAAGTGGTCATTATCGACGATAATAAGGATTATTTGTTCTCCATGGAGACCTTTCTTTCCCGAAATGGATTTATAGTGCAAACAGCTTCTAATGGCAAGGACGGATTGGACCTGATTAAAAAAGAACATCCGGATGTTATTCTGCTGGATGTCATGATGGAATCGGTGCTTGCCGGATTTGAGGTCTGTAAGGCGGTGCGCAGCGACTCCCACCTGGAGTATATTGCCATTGTCGGAATTTCAGGAATGGGAGAGGAACTGGGACTAAAATATGAGCAATACAGGGATGATGAATATTTTACTCCGGATGAATTTGTTGAGAAGCCGGTGGACAAGCAGCGCCTGCTATCGGTTATTGAAAAGGCCATTAAAAAGGCCAAAGCCAAAAAAAAACCACCGGCATGGCGCTTCGTAGAAACAGCGCCATGAAATTGTATGAAACATGGCTGTAATATCTACTTTGATTTATTTATAATCTTTAGGATTGGCGGAATATGAATAAGGGGAAAAACCTGATTCGTTTGGCCGGCGTTTTCGCGGTTTTCACGATTATTATATATGGTACCAGTCCATATGGGGCAGGGCAGATTGTAAAAGATTCATCCCGGATACGGGCCGACCTCATTAAAATTGATACGATGGCCGCTTTTGGCAGGCTTGAAAAACCGCCGGTTGTATTTCTCCACGACGCTCACACCGAGGCTCTGGCTAAAAAGAACCTGGATTGCACCGCCTGCCATTTGACCGAGAAAGATCAGATTTTTCCAAAATTTAAGCGGATCAAGGACATTGACCGGATCGCGGTGATGAATATTTATCATACGGAATGCATCGCCTGTCATGGAGAAATGAAGGTGGCGCGTGAGAAAGCCGGGCCGGTGGAATGCGATGGGTGCCACAGGGCAGAGTCGCAATATGCATCTTCCAGACAACCCATGGGGTTTGATATATCCCTTCACTCCCGTCATTCCGAGGCACAGGAAAAAAAATGCGAACGATGTCATCATGAATATGACGAGAAGGAAAAAAAGCTTTTTTATGCCAAGGAAAAAGAAGGCACTTGCCGTTACTGCCATAAGGCGGAAACCAAAGATAATGTGA
Organism: Desulfobacterales bacterium CG23_combo_of_CG06-09_8_20_14_all_51_8; assembly: GCA_002772195.1. Taxonomy (GTDB): domain Bacteria; phylum Desulfobacterota; class Desulfobacteria; order Desulfobacterales; family Desulfosalsimonadaceae; genus SURF-3. The sequence goes on from PCSG01000183.1 coordinate 9,798, forward strand.
TTTCCATACGTCTGGCATCCCATATTGCCTGCATCAATTGCCACAGCAAAACTCTGGCGAAAAAACTGGCCAGCGGCCCTGTCACCTGTTCGGGGTGCCATGATCTTGCGGCACAGCAGAAAATTAAAAAAATATCGCCTATCCCCCGAATGGAGCGAAAACAGCCGGATATTGTCCTCATCAAATCCGCTCCCAAAGACGCGGTTATGGATGCCGATATGGAAAATCAAAACAGGATGAAGTTCGTTCCTTTTGATCATCAGGCGCACGAAAATTATAATGACACCTGCCGGGTCTGTCACCATGAAACCCTCAAACCGTGCAACCAGTGTCATGCCCTTGCCGGAACAGAGGAGGGCAAAGGGGTCAATCTTGAAAATGCCATGCATCAGGCGGGTGCAGCCGAAAGCTGCCTGGGCTGCCATGAAACCCAGAAGGGCGCGGAAAACTGCGCGGGCTGCCATGCTCCCATGGGCAAAATAAGCAAGAGAAAAGATGATTTATGCCAGAAATGTCATATGATGCCGGTATCTGAGACGGAGAAAGTATTAAATTCGGACGCAGAAAACTCGTTGGCAGCTGAAATGCTGAAATCCAGAAAATCGGTAATCGGCACATATCCGGAAAAGGATATTCCTGAGAAAGTCGTCATCAAACATCTTTCCAAAGATTATGAGCCGGTTGATTTTCCGCATCGCAAAATTGTCCATGCGCTTATGGACAAGATCAAAAATAACAAGCTGGCTGGATACTTCCACAGTGATGAAGGCACCATCTGCAAAGGTTGCCACCATAACAGTCCTGTTTCAAAGAAGCCGCCGCAATGCGGCAGTTGTCATGGCAAAGCCTTTGATGAAAACAATCCATTAAAACCCGGAATAATTGGCGCCTATCATCAGCAGTGTATGGGCTGCCACCAGGAAATGGGTATCGAAAAACCCGCCGGATGCACGGATTGTCATAAAAAAAAATAAATCACATGTAAGTTGAGGTATTTCATATGTCCATATCACGAAGGAAATTTCTAGGATGGATCGGTGCGGCAGGTCTGGGATCTGCTTTAGGCAAATCGGCGTTTGCCGCCGGTTCTAAGCATTTTGAAGGGCATCCCGGGAGCCTCGGCATATTGCATGACATTACCCAGTGTGTCGGGTGCCGGAGTTGCGAGGCTGCCTGTGCCAGGGAGAACGCGCTTCCGGTTCCCGATAAGCCATTTAAGGACCTTTCCGTGTTGGAGGAAAAAAGAAGAACAACGGCAGCGGATTATACGGTGGTCAATAAATATGAAGTCCCCGGCAGAAAAGCGCCTCTGTTTGTCAAAAAGCAGTGCAATCATTGTCTGGAGCCTGCCTGCGCATCGGTGTGCTTTGTGCGGGCTTTTAAAAAAACGGAAACAGGCGCGGTTACTTATGACGCCAGCGTATGCGTGGGCTGCCGTTACTGCATGGTCGCCTGCCCTTTCGAGATTCCCACCTATGAGTATGATGAGGCGCTCTCTCCCCGCGTCATGAAATGCACCATGTGTTATCCCAGAATCATGCGGGGGGAGATTCCTGCATGCGTCGAAGCCTGTCCGAAGGAGGCCCTGACCTTCGGCAAACGCGAGGATTTGATCAACATCGCGCGGGAGCGGATCCGTCAATATCCGGACCGATATATTGATCACATCTATGGTGAGACGGAAATGGGCGGTACAAGCTGGCTGTATCTTTCGAGTGTTCCTTTTAAAGAAGTCGGCATGAGGGAAGACCTCGGCGTTACCCC
>PCSG01000183.1:11725-14947 GCA_002772195.1 Desulfobacterales bacterium CG23_combo_of_CG06-09_8_20_14_all_51_8
AAGAGCGGATAAACATAGAGATAGAAGAACGGATCATGTCCATAGAGTCCGACCAACTCAGCAGTCCTTACCACACCTGTTTTCCGACATCGGTTATTCAGCACACAGCGCGGCAGAGGATGACGAATAATACTGTGAATCAAACGGCGGATATCCTCTGCGGAGAGCAATTTTTCCTGTTGTAGTTCCAGATGAAGTTTTGTCACATTCATCAGACCATGGGTGAGTATATCCCCGGAGGATTTATATTCATACCGCGCAAAGACCATGAGAGTCCCGACATAGAGAAAAGGACCTTCTTGTGTCAAGGCAACCCTGGCAACAAGATCAAGATGCGACGTGCCTCTGCCATAATTGACCTGCTCAATGAATTGGCGGGCATACTCAGTTTTTACAGTGAGGGCTGAGAGGAACCCCAATCCCGCAAAGAAAAAATACTCTTTGCCGTCGGTGAACTCCTGCTCCAGCCTGGGAGCCATCGGTTCCATGCGATGACAAGGATTATTATGAAGGAATGGCGTATGATTGATGTATAAAATAGCAGGCTTTCTCCGGATCAGATGATTCAATAGCGCAGGAAATGTATCAGGAGGGGACAAATCGTCATCCGAAAAGAATGAGATATATTCACCCTGCGCCTTACGCACACATGCAGCGACATTTCCGTCAAATCCCAGATTCTCCGAATTGGGATAATAGCGGACAATAGGGAATCGGGATTCGAATTCTCGGCATAAGTTTGCCGTATTGTCTGTGGAGGCATTGTCTGAAATTACGACTTCCACCGCCGGATTTTCCGCCACCTGGGGTAAAATAGATTCCAGCGTCTCCTGCAAAGTGTTTACGCGGTTATAGGTAGGAATACAGATGGAAAGTTTTGGAGCTGAAATCATAAGCTATACCCGCAGCCATTTTTCTTTCAGCGCCCGTGCAGTATAAGCCGGCCAGATAACTGCGGCAGGCGCAGCACAGATCAGACCGGCAAGCGCAACTCCGTGTATGCCCCACCAGCGGCCCAGGATCAAAGGCAGGGCAAGAACAGGAATGACCATCGCAAGAAAAAACATTCCCTGGAAACGCACTATGCCGAGACTGTTCAAGAGAATAGAGTGCGTATTAATCCATCCCGAAGTCAATGCCCACAGCGCTAACAGACCAGCCAGGGTAAAGTTCGGAAGCCATCTTCCCGCCCAAAGACGAATAATCATCGGATGGAAAAGAAAAAATAGACCGCCCCCACCTATGAAAACCAGCGGCCAGATGCGAAGAACCGAGAAGGCCAATTTCTGTCGAACCCAGTTCCATTGGTCCAACTGAGCATGCTGGGTATAAGCCGGCGCCAGCGGCGCCAGCAGGGCAAGATGAAGCGTGATCAGCAGACTGAAAATTTTCTGAAGCAGGGCGAAATCACCCGCTTCCTTCAACCCCGCCACTGCGCCCGCTAGAAAGGTCCCGGCCGTTGTCGTCAATGAGGCGGAAAAACACAATATAAAAAAATCAAGGCTTGGTCGCGATATGGAGCGGATGAGGGAAATCTGTGCCATCCATGGCACCCAGCGCAACAGCCATCTTCGTTTACGGAGAAGGATCACCGTCATGATCAGTCCGGTTGACAAATAAACGGCAAAATAGGCAGTCACCACGTACAGGAAGGATAGTCTGAAAACGGTCAGCGCAAAAACAGCAAGCAGAACCAGAGACTGCGCCCCGGACAGAATGCTTACCAATGTAATCTCCTGATACGCGTAAAAAACCGATCCGGCCAATGAAAACGGCAAGTAGAGAAACAGGAAAGCGCCGGTAAAGGCCATGACATGGGGAACTTGGCCTGCAAGATCGGCCTGATGAATTTTGAACAGTTTAACCCACGGAAGGGCGGGGAAAATGGCAAGACAGAGTATTCCTCCCACGATACCTATTAGACATTGTAACCACAACACAGACATAAACGTATTCGGCTGCTCAGGTTCCGGACGTCCGCCGGAACGAGCGACAAGGGCAGCCATCCGGTTGCTCAGACCATATCGGAAACCGAAATCAAAAATCAGGAATAGAAACATCAAAGCAATCAAAATCGACCAGAGTCCAAATTCTTCAGCGGACATTTTCCGAGCTGCCAGGCTGGTAGTCAGGAGCAGAGCGCCGACCGTGGTAATCCGTGCCCCAGCTGAGGCAACGGAACGGAGAGCGAGCCGAGGTGGAGATCTCAACCAGCCGATCATAAAACCAACAATGTTCCTTTTTCAGACAACAATTCTCACCACGGAGACACAGAGACACGGAGGAAAAAATACAGAGGAGGTGTTATCAAGTCTGAGATTTCCAAATCTATGGCAGTTAGAAAATGTGGAATTTGGGAAATTTCAGACTTGATAACACGGTTTATATTGGGGAGTGGAAGGAGCATCCGGACACCAAACCGTTTACTTCGCGGCATCTTTTCACGGGCTTCCCTCTCCAGTCATCTCATTTTCCTCCCCATGCAACTGTTGTGTGAATTTGAATTAGATCATAAGGGGCACCGAGCAATGCGCGCAAAGTCTGATCTGATTCAAATTCACACAACGTCCGTTTCATGTCTCCTCCGTGTCTCTGTGTCTCCGTGGTGAATCTTCCTCACTCCTTGACGGCGTCCACGACAAAGTGAATTTGAGCGTTGATCATTTCATCCGTCAATCCGGGATAGACGCCCAGGAAGAAACTGCCCTGGGCAAGATGTTCGGTGTTCTTCAGATCGCCGACGACACGGCGGCGAATGTTACGATATGCGGGCTGCCACAGGAGATTCCCCCCGAATAACCGACGATGTCCCACCTTGCGGGCTTCCAGCATCCGGCAGATCGCGTTCAGGCGTCCATGATCAGGCCGTTTCATGACCATTAGAAATCCAAACCAGCTCGGATCACTCCCAGCCGTAGGTTCCATAAACTGCCAGTCTCGCTCGAGTGGAGCCAAGCCCTCCCGCAGACGGGCCCAGTTGCGTTTACGCGCCTCGATGAATGCGGGCAGTTTTTTAAGCTGTATCCGACCAATAGCCGCTTGGAGATCAGTGGGTTTGAGATTATACCCGATGTGGCTATAAACGTACTTGTGATCATAGCCGCAGGGCAGACATCCGGCGCCGGGATCACCGCCGGCCTTGCGACATTCCTCGGCCCAGTCCCACGCGAAGCGCCGGCCACAACGATTATCCTCTCCGGTGGCACACGTGCAGTCCCTGCC
>PCSG01000183.1:14964-15591 GCA_002772195.1 Desulfobacterales bacterium CG23_combo_of_CG06-09_8_20_14_all_51_8
GATAAAAGCTCGATGTGCCGACGTCGCCGAACGTGCCGGTTAATTTTCCTTTGTAACGGCTTCCCATGGAATCGCAGTTGTCTTCCACAAGATACAACTCGTGTTCACGACAGAATGCAGTCACCGCGTCGAGATCAAATGGATTTCCGAGCGTATGGGCAAGCATGACGGCGCGGGTACGGGAACTTAGCGCCTGTTCCAGCCGCGAGACGTCGATATTTGCTGTGAGGATATCTACATCTACAAAGACCGGCACACAGCCGCACTGAATAATGGGATTCACTGTGGTGGGGAATCCGGCGGCAACAGTAATTACTTCGTCACCCGGCTGGATGGGCCGTCTAAGCTTGGGACTCATGAGCGCGGCAAAGGCCAGGAGATTTGCGCTGGAACCGGAATTGACCAGGAGGGCATACCGCAGTCCGAGAAACGCGGCCAGTTCGCGCTCGAGCGCCTGACCTTCAGGACCAAGGGTCAGCCAGAAGTCAAGGCCGGCCTTGACAGCCGCCTGAATTTCGGTTTCATCATAGACTCTACCGCCATAGGGAATGGGTGTAACGCCCGGCTGAAAGGGCTTCCGCTGCGCTTGGCGAAGGCGGTGAAGTTCCGCCGTCAGGCGCAGAATGT
>PCSG01000096.1:0-3447 GCA_002772195.1 Desulfobacterales bacterium CG23_combo_of_CG06-09_8_20_14_all_51_8
GATCCGGCATCCAGAACATATTGGAATTGCTGGATTCCGGCTTTCGCCGGAATGACAATAAGTTGTTTTTTTGCTTTTACGATATTGTCAATTTTATCTTTTAAAAAATCTGTTTCGATTCAGTTGCTTCGGAAAAATAGTCCGGCTCAGGCATCCTTTTTATTTTCTTTATGGTCAATCTTTTCCTGTTTTTCAGGCTCCGAATCACTTTCAAGGGTCGCTTTTTTGAAATTCCGGATCCCCTTGCCCAGGCCCGCGCCGATTTCCGGCAGTTTTCCCGCGCCGAAAATGATCAGGATAATCACCAGGATAATAATCAGTTCCGGTATGCCGATACCAAACATAGTGTCCTCCTTGTTTCAATTCGCATTCAAATTCCCTTGCCTCGCCCTGCCCCGGAGGCAAAGGCCGAATATCTCAGGCATATAAGTAAATATAAAAAACTTGTCAAGTAATATCAAATCATTTAATATTCTACCCTTTCCGAAACAACCCAAAGGAAGTTAGTTCCATGACCATAGATTTCACCCCCCGGGCGCTGCCGGTCTGGATCGGCAGCCTGCCCCTGGAAGACCATGAGCGGGCGCTTGCCATGATGTGGGCATACACGCCGGAAATTCCATTGTGGATTCAACTGCCCCGGCTGCCGCAAGAAGGCATGATCGAACAATTTCTGCCGGGCATGCCGGGTCTGCGCGCACGGGATGGGCGGACATTTATTGAGACCGGAGACGACGTCTTTGACGGAGATCTGCTGGCGTTTTTTGAAGAAGCCATGGATGTCGCCCAGGATTTGTCCCTTTTGAACGATTCCCGGTTTGCCCTGACCCCGGATACCGCGCCGGGATTTTTTGCGTTTGTCCGGTCCCTGGACGCCCGGAAAACGCCGCCCGTGGCCGTGAAGGCCCAGATTACCGGCCCGTTTACGTTTGCCACCAGCATCGCGGACCAGGACGGACGCGCCATTTTTTATCATGACAGCTTGCGGGAGGCTGCCATTACCTGCATTGCCTTGAAAGCCCGCTGGCAGGTCCGGCAATTGAAAAAATACAAGGTCCCGGTGATTGTTTTTTTAGACGAGCCGGGGCTTGCGGGGTTTGGATCATCGGCATTTATCAGCGTGTCCCGCCGGGATGTGGCGGCGTGCCTTGAAGAAGTGATCGCCGCCGTTCACTCGGAAGGCGCCCTGGCCGGAGTGCATGTGTGCGCCAATGCCGAGTGGCCGGTGATTCTGGAATCTTCCGCCGATATCATCAGTTTTGACGCGTATTCGTATTTTGATAAATTTATCCTGTATCCGCAGCAGATCAAGCGCTTTATGGAAAAAGGCGGCATCATTGCCTGGGGCATTGTGCCCACCGGCGATATCGCGGCGGCGGAAAAAGAAAGTGTTGAATCCCTGGCCGTCCTCTGGGAAAATGAAGTGAACCGGTTGGCGGGCGCCACAGGCATCCCCCGGGCGCGGATCATGGAAAAGTCCCTGATCACGCCCAGTTGCGGAACCGGTTCCCTGCCCCTGGATGTGGCCGAAAAAGTGGTGCGGATGACAAAGGAATTGTCTGATAAAATTCGGGGACAGGTTTAGGTTCGGAGGTTCGGGGGAATCCGCACTATTTTTTTATTTCTCCCGCGGAGACGCTGGGACGCAGAGGGAGCATCCTTCGAGGGCATTATTCTCAGCGCCTTTGCGTCTCTGCGCGAAATAATTTTTCCGCCAGGTCCCAATTGTTGGAACAAAAGTTGCTATTTAGGTGTTCCCTGAGCTGTCACCCAAAATTTAAAGAATTAAAAAATAGGAAAATTTATGTCGAAAAAAGATGAGGAAAAAAATTTTCAAGGCGGGAGCCGGTATATTTTAGATGACGAACTGGCTAAAATTGTCAATATCACCATGGAACTGGAAATGCCCCTGCTGCTCAAGGGCGAACCCGGAACCGGCAAAACCATACTGGCCCATGCCATCGCCGAATCCCTGCGCATGCCGCTGATCGTCCTCAATGTCAAATCCAGCATGAAGCTGGTGGAGGCCTTGTATCAGTATGACACCCTCACCCGCTTGAACGACAGCCGGTTCGGGGATTCCAAACGGGATGTCAGCCGCATCGAGGACTATATTAAAATGGGCAAAATCGGCCAGGCCTTTACCGCGGACCAGCGCACCGTGCTGCTGATTGACGAGATCGACAAGGCGGACACGGATTTTCAGGATGACATGCTCGATGTCCTGGACCAGATGGAATTTGACATTATTGAAGTCGACAAAACCATCCGGGCTATTCACCGGCCGGTTATCATCATCACATCGAACGCCAAAAAAGACCTGTCCGACCCGTTTCTGGGCCGGTGCAATTTTCATCACATCGCCTTTCCGGACCCCAAAATGATGCGGCGGATTATCCAGGTGCATTTTCCGAACCTGTCCCCGGACCTCATGGAAAACGCCATCTCTGCGTTCTACCGGCTCCGGGAAATCGATACTGTTGAAAAAAAGCCCGCCACCCGGGAGCTGATCAACTGGATCCGCGCTCTGCAGGCCGACCCGGACTTCAAGGAAAAACAACTGGCCAAAGGCGATGTTCCCTATCTTGGCATTTTATTTAAAAAAAGCCAGGATTATGCCACAGTCGGCAATCTGACCAATCGGCGGAAACTTTTTTAATGTTTATCGAGTTTTTTTATAAATTAAAGGATGCGGGCATTCCTGTGTCGCCCACCTCCTTTTTAACCCTTCAGAAAGCCATGGCCCGGGGCCTGATTCTCTCCATCCCTGATTTTTACACGGCGGCCCGGGCGATTCTGGTGAAAAGCGAGCGGTATTTCGACCTTTATGATCAGGTCTTCGCCCATTATTTTGAAGGCGCGGAAATGCCGGATATTGAGGGTCTTGAACTCGACGATATCGCGAGGGCCCTTCTCGATGAATGGCTGAAAAATCCTAAAGAACTCGCAAACGCCCTGGGAGTTGATGAATCCGTTTTAAAAAATCTTTCTCCCGACGAACTGATCGACTATTTTAAGGAGCGGTTAAAAGATCAGACCGAACGCCATGACGGCGGCAACAAATGGATCGGCACCGGCGGCACGTCGCCGGTGGGCCATTCCGGCCGTCACCCGGAGGGACTGCGGGTGGGCGGGTCATCCGGCAACAAATCCGCTGTCAAAGTAGCGGGTGAGCGGCGCTACAAAGATTATTCCCGAAGCGGGCCCCTGACCCAGGCCATGATGGGAGAAGCCTTGAAGCGCCTTCGAAACATGGTGCCCGCCGGTCCCCGGGATCAGATCAATATTGACGCCAGCATCTACCAGACCATGAAAAATGCGGGGGAGATCGAGATCGTCTTTGACCGGGACCTGCGGGACCGGCTCAAGGTGATTCTGGCCATTGACAACGGTGGATGGTCCATGGACCCTTATGTTGCGGTGGTGCAGACCCTGTTTGATTACGCC
>PCSG01000096.1:3457-4405 GCA_002772195.1 Desulfobacterales bacterium CG23_combo_of_CG06-09_8_20_14_all_51_8
TCAAGGACTTGAAAACCTATTTTTTTCATAATACGATTTATGATACGGTCTGGGAGGATGCGTCCCGGTACCGGAAACCCCTGCGCATCGACGAACTGGCCCGGAAAGATCCGGACACCCGGTTGATCCTCGTGGGCGACGCCAGCATGGCCCCCTATGAACTGACGGCCCGGGACGGATCGATTTATGTGCATGAGCGCAGCGGTCTGGCCAGCATCGAACGGTTGCAGTTTCTGGCGGACACGTTCCCGCACAATGCCTGGCTGAACCCGGTCTCCGATCGGATGTGGTCTTATACCCGGTCGATCCAGGCGATCAGCCGGATTTTTCCCATGTTTGAACTGTCCATAGATGGCCTTGAACAGGCGGTCACGCACCTGATGGCTGCATAACTTTTTATATTGAGGTGAACGCATGAAATTTCGGATACAAAAAATCCAAGGGAAGTTTAAAACCATCAGTTTTATTTCCGTCCTCCTTTTGATGGTGTTGGCGGCAACCGATGCCGATGCCGAGAGACTCGCCGTTAATTCGTCGGTGGCCAATGTCCGGTCCGGGCCCGGGACCAACTATGAAGTGCTGTGGCAGGTGGAAAAATATACGCCCTTGCAGGTTGTGGACAAGGACAAAACCGGAGACTGGTATTATATCAAGGATTATGAAGGCACCATCGGGTGGATCAACCGGGATATTTTGGACAATACCGACACGGTGATCACCAAACCCCTGGATGAGCGGTGCAATATCCGGTCCGGTCCGGACACCAAAGGGGATGTCGTCTTCAAGGCCGTCAAAGGAGTGCCGTTCAAGGTGCTGGAGCGGAAAGGAGACTGGCTTCATGTGGAGCATGCGGACGGCGAAGGCGGCTGGGTTCATAAGACGCTGGTGTGGTAAAGAAGGCTGAAGACCGAAGACTGATGCGCCCGTAAAAAGTCGGATTCCGTCATG
>PCSG01000378.1:0-5624 GCA_002772195.1 Desulfobacterales bacterium CG23_combo_of_CG06-09_8_20_14_all_51_8
TGTACAAAAAAATAAATTATATTATTATCAAATGGTTAAATCGATCTTGGGGCTAATCCGAGGGGAAGATCCGTTGAATTGATGCAATAGCACCCGGCAAGGGAAAGCATGGAGGGAGCTTCGGATGCAGACAATTTCCCGTCCGCATCCGCCTTCCAGGTATAAAACCGCTTTTGGTTCCATGTGCCCGGATTCGCAGAAATAAAACCATTGGAACAAATGCCGGATACGGGAGAAGAAACGCTGTATCCATAATCCGGGGTCCCGTCAAAATTTGTGTCCTGCCGGAGCGAAAGGCTGGTGATGTCCCCGGTGCCGGACGGCTGAATAAGTATCTCCAGAAAAGCTTTGGACGATGGCGCGGATATCTGGCTGCCGAATGTCTTTTGGTCATTCATGGTGCGCATGGACGTATCCTCTGATGTCATGGGATTTGAAATTCTTTCCTTGACGGCATCCGTGCTGCCCAGTTTCGTGTCCATTTCAGCGCCAAGGGTTTTTCCGTCATTGTATGCGGTTTCGTCCCAGGCATGGGCGTTCCCAGTAAGGGTACATGCCAATAATAAAATGACTGTCCAGGCTTCTGACCGTCTTAAAATTTTATTGAATTTGCGAAGTGTATTTGAGCGGGTCATTGCTTTTACCTTTTTCAAAATCGTGCATAAACCATTGCTGGGGAGTGATTTCTCCCCGCATGTACCGGATGCTCCGGTAAAGTTTCAGGGCCAAATCCGACATGGAAATCACCCCAACGGATATGGGCATGGATTTTCCGGATTGTTTGTCCACCATGATCATGGTGGGGGTCATGGTCACATCAAATTTAGCGGCCATATTGGGATGTTCATCCATATCCACAAATCGGACCGGCCATCCGTATTTGTTAACGAAAAATTCCAGAATGGATTTCTGGGATTCACAAAAATCACATCCCTGCCGGGTGAACATGATCAAACCGAACTGTTCCCGTCCGCTGGCGATGGTCTCCTCCTGCTCGCGCACTCTCATGGAAACCACCGCAGATTGACCGGGGGCGGTGATAGGATAAACGCTCTGAGTGCCAAGCTCCTGGTTTTTCTGGTCCACATAGGACATGACGCTGGCAAAGGCCAGGGACTTGCGCCTGGCGATATCCTGCATGACGAGATAATCCATGACGGTCTTTTCATTCGGGGCCTGGACCGCCTTTTTCATGAAGGTGTTTAGGAGTTCCTGAAAATCGTCTGGATACATATCCCACAATTCCTGCGCGGTATAATCCTCCAGATTGGGGAGTTTGCGCTTTGACGGATCTTCAGGTTTTTTCTTTTCCGGGTCTTTTTGATACCAGTACCACCCCTGTTTCTTCTCTTTATAAAAGGATGCGGGAGTTTTATCTTTTGCTTCCGAGATAACATCCCGCAAAACAGACTCCTGGGCCGCCCATGCAGGCAATATAAAAACAACCCAGCTAAAAAAGAGGCACCGCAATACCTTTGATGTCACCTTTATCCTCCAGTCCCACATATCTTGAGTCATAGCTGTCCTTGCAGCTTCCCATGGCGAAAAATTTTCCTTCAGGGATAATCCCGTCATATTCAAACGCTTTTACCGGCACGCCGGTTTTGGAATGTGTTTTGGCGCTTCCGAGATAAATATTATTGCAGAAAAATTCTCCGTGGTTTTTCACTTCAAGCCGGTCTCCGGCATCGCATTTGAGATACTTAACCACAAGACACGGCCAGCAGTGCTTCCGTATCCGGGTATAAAGCGGAACCACCATCAAGGCGTCTTTGTGAAGATCCATTGGTTTGTAATGCTGCTTGTAGAAAAACACATGCGCGCCCACAGAATCCGTCGGTGAAATGGATATTCTTGCCGGGATAATGTATCCCGCATAAAAGAAGCTCAGGTAACCTGCCAAAGCGCAGATGATTTTCTTTTTATTGGGTCTGAGCGTCCGGATAAAAGTTCGCCACATTTCCATTCACCACCACCTCCTTTAATAACAAGACTGTATTGGAAGAATATTTTTCTTTGATTTGACGGCTTAATCGCTGCAGATCGGCATCCAACTCGTCTTTTGGCAACTTTCCCTGCATGTAATCTGTTTTTAAGCGGCTGACATAGTCGTCCATATCAATGACGGCGATTTTGACGGCAAAATGCTGGTCATATACCCAGAGCAAACCAGTGGTAATGAGTGCGCTTGCCAGTATGGATACAAATAAATTTTTCAATAAAATCCCCTCCGTAATTTTTTTAGAATGTTATCAATCTGGCTGGATTTCGATTCTTTCAGAATCACCTCCAGCGCGTAATCCAAAGATATATCCCCGGATACCAGATAGGCATCCGCCGCAATATTTTCAGTTGTCCCCTGCCCTGCTTCTGTCTCATTAACCCCCCTCGCATACACAATCGCCGGCACGGTCTGGACGCCGTATTTTGAAAACAGCGCCGGATCAATATTGATATTTGCCTGATAAGCCTCGCATTTGCGGGTTACCGGATTACAATTCGGGTCTTTGATTAAAATGCTGTCAATAAACTTCAGGGTGGGCTTGATCAAACGTACCCCGCCCACAAACCCCCGCATGACCATGAAGATGTTCGGGTCTTTGAGCTTATCCAGATCAGCCGCAAAATTTTTCAAGGTGGCAGCGGGCATGGATGAAGAAACAAACAGAAAAATTCTTTCATCCGGCATCAAATATGCGTTTTGATGGTTCTTTTTCCGGCTGACCCGTGCCTGGTTCTCCGGGTCCGGGTTCAGTTGGGGTTTCAGGGCGTTGATCTGCACTTGCAGTTTTCTCTGGTATTCCCTGGAATTGAAAATCTCCGCAGTCTCTTCGGCATTTTTGTCTTTTTTATTTTGGGGAATATTGATGGTCTGGTTCCCTGCCGCATCCATCATGGCATTAACATCCGCCATGTCTCCGGCCCCAGCCATGGGGATGGCGGATAAAACACTCCATATCAACATAATAACTAATTTAATTAGATACTTAAAACGCACAACAGACCCGCTTCCGAAACAGGATATACATAAAATTGTCGGGAGAATCGCCAGAGACGGGCAACGGGGGATTTTTCCCAGACCCCCATAACAAGGCCGACCGGCCCGGCGGAATGCATTGATAACCGGTCACCGGCTTTGCCAGAGAGAACCGGTAATTATGCTTCATCCAGATGGGGGTGGGGATGCAGGTGCAGTAATGCAGGCCCACATCGCAAATCGAACCCATCCTTCCCATTTTATAGACAAGCCGGGCTGCCGCAGCCAAACTTGCCTGGACCAGATTGTCGTCATTGACATTCCCGCTCATGGGGTATGTGCTGCCCTCTGATCCGAGGCACCAGTATAAAGGTGAAAGCGGATACCCGGCATTGGAAGACACTGAATCCGCGATACAGGAAAGCTGGGCCGGCATATTGCCAAACAGCAAAGTTTCGGGATAGACAATCTGGGCGAAAAGATCATCATTCCAGGTGGGGTCCACTTCTGTCATATAGGCCATGTCGTATCCGCTGGACTCTAAACACACAAAATCCGTTAATACATCCATGATGATCCAGATGGGATAAATGGCGTAATGGGCCTGAAAAAATGTGGATTGGCCTTCCTGGGTGGTGCCGCCATCAACACTGCCGCCGTTTTGAAAACCCGGTTTCGCCGGAGTGAGTCTCTTGTTGATGGATGGAAAACAATAAGCGTCTTTCACCACTTCAATATACCGTGCCGGTTCCCAGAAGCTGACCGGGACCCCGACCCGCTCAAATACCGGCGGGGGAACAGGGCATATACAAATTGCTGAGGATGCCATGTCCGGCGTATCCGGCGTGTCGTTTGGGGACGCCGCCACCGTCACCCCGCCGATCTTGAACGGAAACATGCATTGCCAGCACACTTCCGTCACCGGATTATGGGTTTTGGACACGCAAATGGCGTGTGCCGCAAGCGGCAAACAGGTCAACCAGACCAGCGACCATAGAAAAATTTTACTGGTTTTTGGATAATGCAATCTCATTAACCTCCATGTATTTTCCAGATTGACGGGCCACCGATGGCACGGCCTGCAACTGAAGCCGCTGGACAATCCGGGTTGTGGCGTAAAACACCGGCCGGTTAAATTGTTGAATAAGGTCATAATAAGATCCGTCCGTAATCAGCAGCAGGGTATCCATCTTCCCTGCGTGACTGGAACCTGCGAACCATTCTACCTGCCTGGCGTCATTTCCGTTGATCACCACCAGCGTTTTTGGAAAATTGACATACGCCAGCGGATTAAACCTGTATCCCATGGGATACAGAATACCGCCCTTTCCGTCCGGAATGTCCATTTCCAGGCTGTAACTGATATCCACAAGGCGCTTCCTGTTTTCCAGAACTGTCGGAAGGGAAATGGTTTCGGGTTTGTATTCTTTTATTGCCTTGCCGGTCTTTTCCGGGCTGAAGACTTGGTTCCAGTCCACCGCAGCCGCCCTGTCTTTGATCTCCTGTATGGCGTCGCGCTCCGCAATGGGGTACGTCCGGCCGAATATTCCTAAGTTTTGGACTGCTGCTTGTGCGGATAACGTCACGAAAAACAATAACCCGGCAGATAAAATTAAAATTAATTTACTGAACATTGTCATAAGCGTTTTCTATTTTATTCTGCATGGTATTGGTTATCTGCTGCTGGGTGTTCACCTGAATATCGCCGTACCATTCGGACAGATCGATTTTGGAAAAATCCAGCATCTGAAATTCTTCCGGCATAAATCCCCGGCAGTTCGGGTGTTTTGGGGAACCCCAGTTGCCACTGGGAGCAAACGCACGCAAAGTCGGCCTGCCCTGCTCCTGAAGGATGCGGCCCAGCTTGGAATTGAAACAGCAATAGGTTTTTTTTCGCTGGATACACAGCCCGAATATTTCCAGTGAGCAATAGCTGCCCACATAATGGCACAGCCCTTTCTGGTTTAATGCGATCAGCTCTTTTTCTTCCCCTTTGCAGTTAAATATCCGGCTTGCGACAATAGAACTATCGGGTGGCAAAAAAGGATTAATGGGCTCGCCATCCACGTCAAACCAGACATCGTCACCGCCACAGCAGTCAAAATATCCGGTCTCAATCCCGTCCGGCCGGCAGCGTTTGTCTTTACCGGAAAAGATATAAATCTGCCCGAGGCAGTTGCCGCTTGCATCAATGGCGCCGTCATCCAGTTTATCGGTTGCCCCCTGCGTGGTGTCGCTTGATGTGACCGACGTTGCTTCATGGAATTCATGGCAAGCATAAGGCGAACATTCCGAAATCCCGTTATGAATCAGGCAGGGATAACCGGAACCCAAAGGACAGGCATCATCAACACAGTCTGTTTTTTGAAAAGGGCATAAAAATCCTTCGTCTGCTTCAATACAGGTGGTCATTTCACTGGTGGCGACCAGTCCGTCATGGTTTAAGTCCGCCGCACAGACCTGGTCTCCCTCATTAAACGGGTAATCTTCATCAATGGGAATCGTGTAAGAAAGGGGCAGGCTAGTGACAGATGATCGGCCATACACCAGCCAGGCATTTAACGGGACAGCTTTGCCCATCAGCAACGGGTCGTTCAGGTTTTGACGCTCCCATTTGCAGAAAGAGGCTGATGCAATCAGTTCATCG
>PCSG01000378.1:5710-11917 GCA_002772195.1 Desulfobacterales bacterium CG23_combo_of_CG06-09_8_20_14_all_51_8
CACATTCTGATTAAAAATGGTTAACGATAAATATACCTGACTGGCTGGAACAAGAGGGTTTGACCGGTCCACCGTGCAGGAAATCTGGTTTTGAATTTCTGAAGCAGAGGCGGAGCCAAAATTCCTTGATGCGCCGTCACAGATGGTTGTAAACGCTTCTCCCTCATACCGGAATGTCACCCGGTTGGAACTCGGAATCGGCAAGTTACTTCCTGGGGGTATGAGTTTCAGGGTGTGATGGGCATACTGAAGCGGGTCATCGCTTCTAAAAATGGCTATCTCTGCCGTGGCGCTGTCCGGAAAACTGATCCAGGGTTCGGCATAAACAGATTTCTCAAAATGCATCAATAAAATTGCCGTCAGTAAAATGAAGATGGATTTATTTTTTTTCATGGCACTCTAAATTCTTGGAGCAAATCGCCCCACGGTTTGAGGGTTGAATATTGTTTGAAAACCTGTGATGATATCCAGGTTCATGTTCGCTTGCTGCATATGCACTTCGGGCACCGCTGTCCGCCTTTGCAAGGACGTTAAAAATTCTGTTTTTCACCTGCCGGTCCCACCCCTGAAATATCTCCTGAAAGCCCGCTTCCGTCCGCACTAAAATCAACGGAACCTGAAGCTCCCCGTTGTTTAATTTTCTGGCATCATGTTCGTTATCCCACACAATTTTTTCAGCCAGACGATGGGAGGTGGAAGACCCGCACTGAAAAATCTCCCCGGATACCCATTGGACACTTTTTTCCCTGTCTTTTTGAGAAATTGAAACTGGCCGGACAATCAATTTTGCGTTACTGGCCGAACAAAAACCTGAAAGTTCTGAAATGGCTTCTTCGCAATGGGAGCAGGACGGGGAGGCGAATATCTCAATGCTGGTTATTTGCTTCGTCATGTCTTGGATCAAAGTGGACTTGAGTGTCACGACGGGAAAGAAAAATACAAAATGCGCTCCCAAAAATGCTGTCAACCCCATTACCAAAGCGGTTTTAATCCTGAATGCGTTTGATGCAATGACACAGGCGATCAGGAGACTGAAAAAAATCAGGCAGCTTACGCATAAGGCATGGATAAAAACGATCTGGATAAAGGTAAAATAGGCTTCAGCGCCCAGAATGCCCCAGAGCAGGATGGCAAACAGCAAATTTTTTCCTTTGAGATACAGCCACAATGCCAGCAGCAGGAATCCTGCGGCGTAAAATCCCACCGGTAAATCAAAAACCATGGAAAAAGATGACGAATGGACTTTCATGCACGCTGACGTGGCGCAAATGATGTCATTTTTTTCAAACAGATCGGCAAAGCCTGTGGCCGCCGCCAGAATAGCGGTCAGCAACATAAGAAATATGGTGATATTTTTTCGCATGTTCCGATTAAGCCCCCTTTTGGGTTAAAAATTGACCCTTCCATTTATTATTATAGAGCGCCGTCTATTTTTTCTGACCCACCAGGGGCCGAACCTCAATTATCTCATTAATAACACTGGCTTTATTTTTTTTCTTCTCCATCTCTGCCAGACTTGTTTTAAACGCACGCGCTTCCACCGGCATATAAATTCCCACCATTTTTTTCTTGCCATTGGTGTCCATTAACCCGAACCTTGCCCCGGAAAACCCTTTGCCGATAAATGAGGGAATCAATCCCTTGTCTGCCAGCAGGGTTTTCACCGTAAACTCAATGCTTCTTTTTTTCTCGGTGGTGTCTGCGTTCACCAGGACTTCGGCATGGTTGTGACGTTTCGCCAACTGAATGACGGCTTCTGACACCAGGCTCAGCATGATATAGACAAGACCGTTATTCATGGAAAACGCCCTGAAATAAGTGTTGTTTTCCATGCGGTTGATTTCTGGCTCGATAAAGGCGAGGAATTCGTCCAGATCCAGCCAGGAAAGATCAATCGTCTCGGGGGATTCACCTTTTTCCTTTATATTTTTTTTCATCTGCTGCTGGCTTTCGGGTTCCAATACAGCTTGCTCATGCAGTATCTGAATCAAAGGACTTGCGGGTTCTCCCCGCAAAGAGAGTTGCTCCGCTTCCATCTCCCGGGCCGCCTGATCCGCTTTGCGCAAATCATGGGTAAACCCTTCCCGAATTTGAAAATGATGGGATTTGACAGCAGAAAGAATATCTTCGTGCTGGGGGGAGGTTTCTGTAAAAATGGCATTTTTCAAAACCAGATAGGAAATATAGGGATGATCCCCTTTCCGGCAGGTTTCTCCATTCATGAGATCAGGGATTTTCCCAATATCATGACCCAAAGCCGCTACAAGAATTTTGCCCATGATCATTTCCGGATCTCTGGTTTTTGACCGGGCCACATCCGCAATCATTTGTTCGGCCACATTTAAGGAATGGTCCAGAAGCGAGATTTTGGCCAGCAGGTCATATACATTTTGGATTGCCTGATACTCATGGTCCTGGTTTGCCTGAATCACTGAGGGGCAATCGCCATGGGCGTCAAGCAAAGATAAAAGCATGGTGACTGGTTTCAGATAACCGCTGGTGCCAAGGATTTTTTCAAAAGGCGCGATATTTTTTTGGTAAAAGGAATAAATTCGTTCATGCCGCCATACATGAATATCGTTATTCTCAGGCAGCGAATTTTTTGAAGGCAAACGATTTAAAGGCGTCTTAATCTGCGCCACCGCATTTTCTGAAACAGATATTTCTGGTTGAATGACTGAATCTGCGATTTTCGCAAAAGTCTGTTGTTTCTTTCGCCAAATTTTTTCAGACACAAAAAAACAGATGAAAAGACCAGCGGCGGCAACCAGAACGAGATAAAGGCTCATTGCAAGATAACCCGGCATCAGAGAACCTCCACTTGCGGATACATGACTTTCAGATAAGGTTCTTTCACAAACCCGGCTTTTCCTTTAAACGCGCCATCGAAAGTGAACATATAAAAATCCCTGAGCTGCAAGTTTAAGACATTTTCCGGCCGGACAAGGGGCTCTTCCACTTCCCGGACGGTGATGCCGCCCCCCAGGGAAAGAATGGGAGAAAACCGTTTCACCATGCCGGAATATTCGGCGATATAGTTGGCGGTATTGGGATCATTGACCCGCATGAAAATCTTGGAATTGGTGTTGTCCAGAATTTTTCTGGCGCTGGCCGGCCCCAGTTCAGCCTCAATATCTGCAATGGACTGGGTAAAAGCGTGTATCCAGACCCCTGCACCGCCAGCCTTGTTGAACAAATCTTCAACCCCCATATACAGGAGGTTTGACGCCTCATCCATGTAGACGCACAGCGGCGGGGTGATGGTCCTCCCGGACAAATAGATTCGGCCCACAAAGCTCTGGATCATGGAAAGCAGGACCCGTGCCACAATATGGGCGGTTTTCCGGGTAAGCAGGCTCCCGGTCTGAACAATGAGAATAACCCGTTTGCCCTGCTCCAGCCGTTTGATGAAGTTGTTGGCTTTGGCTTTTCCGATAATGGCCCCCACACTGCCCGCAGACAGGGAGGTCAATACCGTGCGAAGAGAGGATGATACTTTTGAAAAATAGTCCTGGGGGGATGCTAAAATCTGCCGCAGACTGGCAAGAATTTCTTCGGCTTCCGGATCATTTTCATAATCCTTGAGCTGGACCTCCAGGTTTTTAAGGTCCGTATAGGAGGCCCGCTCCTTGACCGAATTAAAATTCAAATTGGGCCGTTCGTTTTTAATCCGGGCGAAAAACAAAAGGGACAGGATGATGACAAACGTGGTTTCATAGGCGATATTGATGAAAAATTCTTCCTTGGCCTTGATGCCGGAAACCACATGGGACACCAGTTCTTCCGGCATGTAATAATACGCCAAGGGGTCCATTTTAGCAGAGCAGTCCGGAAAGATGGGGGTCACAAGGCATAATTCGTCCTGCCGGTTTTCTTCATACGCGATCTGGACGATCTTGGAAAAAATGTCGATGTCGCCCTTGGGATCGAAAAAAACCATGGAATAGCCTTTGCGGATGTCCTGTTCCATCATCAGCTCAATCAGCCGGGTTTTACCGATCCGGGTGGACCCGAACCCGAACAGATGGCCTTTCCGGTCCCCGTCTTTCAGGAAGACTTTTTTCACTTTGCCCGGCGTTTGAAGGTTGTAACCATAGCCCAGATACGTTTTCAGGTTATTTCTAAACATATTAAACCCCCATCAGGGCATGGCCCCGAGATGCTTTGATTTTTCTGACCAGCGCAACCCCCCAGATAAATAGAAACGGCATGATCACCGCCAGCCCGAACACAGCCAGAAGCTCATACGCCCGTTTCACCAGAAGCGGTTTGACAGACAAAAGGATGTAATAAATCCGGATACTGATATGGTATTTTTTAAGGCTCACCACTTGTGCAAAATGCCAGGCGGAGTCGGGATTGATGCAGTTTGAAACCCAAATCATCAAAAAACAAAGAAGCAATCCTTTTAAAATCAGAGAAAACACTCGGCCCAGCAAAAACGAATCAATGGCCTTTTTCGTAATTTTTCCAATATAGTTTCGGCTCAGATATGAGCACAGCCCTCCGGAGATAATCACCGGTAAAAGGTTGATCACCCAGAGGAAAAGACTGCTGTTGATCATGGGAAAATATTTTGCAATGGCCTGCCGCGTGATGTCATCGGAACTCAAAATCAAGATCAGCGACATGATGAGCGCAAATACCAACGCTTCCAGAAACCCGGCCCCGAATCCCACATTGAAGAAATTGAGCTTGCCCCGGATCGTTAAAAAATCATCCGGGATTTCCTGACCGGAGGCTTCTATAACGTAAAACTGCTGGATCTGGGAAATCGCATCCAGAATATGGGGGAATATCCGGCTGGTAGCGCCCTGGGACTGGCCTACCGGGATAATCATGCCGGTGGACGTATCCCCGGAATTGCCCACAGATTGCTTATTCATTTCCTGCCTCCGCATTCGTTTCAGCAATCACCGCTGTTCCATACAAAATAATCGAGATAATGGATTTTCCAGCGGATATGTTGGTGGTCTCAATATGAAAGCCGATAATGGCGTTTGCCCCGGATGCTTTGGCCTGGGACATCATTTCCGTAACGCCGTTATGGATAAATTTGGCAAACGCCCGTTGATATCCACAGGAATTGCCCCCGAAAATATCGGTAAACCCGGCAAACCAGTCTCTGACTATATTGCCTGCGCCCACAATGGGCACCACCACCGGGCCGATATATTTTTTAATGCGATACCCCTCTAAAACCGGGGTGTTTGTAAGCAGCATGTTTTCCATAAAATCGTTCCAAGCATATTTGTTTTCAGTGAAAGTTAAAAAATCCATAATTGGCCTTAAACCAGGGCCAGTAAGCAGCAAGCCAGGTGTATATCCACGGCAGAATCAGGGCCGCAACAATCGAGACCACACCCACAATGAAATTTCTTTCAATAATGGCGTAAACGCTCCCGGCCACAAACACGCCCATGCTCAGCACCCTGTTCCATGACAATCCCCACAAATAATTATAGAGAGACGCATGAAAAATAATTCCAAAGAGCAGCAGGCCCGCCCAGAATGCTGTGAAAAACAGGAATTTTGTTTTCACCGGGCGCTTGCCATGGCGGTTTGAATCCTGCGGATATATTTTTTCGCCAAGGCCTGCTTTTTTGCATGGGAATCGGAAAGCCCTTTTCCCGTGTGGTAACAAGCCACTCCATCCCAGGAATACCCGTAGCGATTCATGCACTGCCGGAGTATCCAGGAACCCACCATCACGTTGTAACAAGGGTCGGAAAGATACCGCCATCTTCCGCCAAGGGTTTTTCTCCAGCATGAATTGATCTGCATCGGGCCAAAATCATAACTGCCGTTTTTGTTCTGATTCATGGCCGATGGATCAAGCCCGGATTCCACTTTTGCAATGGCGGAAAGCAGTTCCGGGCTGATCTGGTAAGTTTCTCCGGCTTCTTGAAAACAAAATCCGAATGAAATTGTGTTATTCAGCAACAGAACCAGCAATGTTATCGCTGCCTTATTTCGCATCCGACACCTTCACGGAAATGCCGGATAAGGCGCTCTCAAGGGCAGGCATATCCGCGCCGTCAATGCGCTGCCCATTTTCCAGAAAAAAAACCGGCACCCCGTCAATGCCCAAATAACCGGTGATTTTTTCTGATGCCTCGATCAAGTTGACCCCATCCCTACACTGGTATTGATCGGTCTTGTTTTCATCCTTCCAGTTGCCTTTGGTGTAATCATCAAAACTCAGCT
>PCSG01000378.1:12001-14827 GCA_002772195.1 Desulfobacterales bacterium CG23_combo_of_CG06-09_8_20_14_all_51_8
TTCCGGCAAATTCCTTTAACTGGGATTCTGCCTGATGACAGAACGGGCAGACCGGGTCTGTAATCATGTAAACCGTGTGTTTGATTTCTTTTTTTGGTTTACAGATCAGGGCCACGCATTTTTCGATATCGGGTTTCAACCGGATAAATTTTTCCGCGTTCAAACCGTCAATGCGCGACTGTGTGATTTGCTTTTTGTCCTGGAACATTTCTCCGGCGATAATGAAATTTGTTCCAGCATAGACCGGCACATACTGGCCGTTGATGTCTAAAATCACCTCACAGACGCCGTTGACTTCCTGTTTTGAAAGGATCGTTGATGGCGGGATGGGCACATGGGTCTGCATGGCTTCAAGAGTGATATTTTTGCAGACATCACCAGATTTTTCGGCCTGTGCAATAATGGGCGAACATAATATTGCGGTTGCCATGACTACTGATATGATATTGTTTTTCATTGATTTATTGTCCTTTCTAAATTTTTATTTTTAGGGTTTAAAAATCGCCATTCAGTTGATTTCTCAGAAATTCTTTTTCGGGTTTGGATGGCCTATGTGGTTTCGGTGGTTTGACCGATTTGGAAATGCTGTCCAATTGTTTTTTACGCAGTTTCAATTGGTCGGTCAGCCTTTGGCCAATTTCTGAATTGAGATACGTTGTCAGAGCGGATTCGATGATCATTGACTTGTAGCCCCTGGGTAATTTTTCAATCAGGTCAATGACTTGCGGCGTGCAAAACCGGATGGCGATTCTTTTGGTTGAATAATCAGTCATGATCCGCCTCCAGATATTTTTGAAATCCCATGGCGTTGCTGAATTCCGGATTGTCCATAACCTGGAGAAATCCCAGCCGGTATGCTGACTGGAAAGCCTCCTGAACATAATAGGCCCCGCCGCCGGCCAGAATGAGCCGGTCGGCTTTTTTTAAAAACCCTTCCCACCGGGACCGGATTTCCTGTAAAAGCCAGGCAGCGTATTCTTCAGACGCCTTCCGGATCTGCCAGGAAATATCTTTGCTCGCGCCATACAGGGCGATTTCTTTTTTCTGGAGCACGTCTTTCAATGCCTGCTCCGGCAGTTCAAAATTAAACTCCCGCTGAAGAAAATTTCCCACCTGCTCCCCGATCCTTGAAATGCCGCCCCGGTCCAGCATGCCGGACCATTCCCGGCTGGGGCGGCCGTTCACCACCCCGAGAATGTCCACAGTGTTAAACCCGATATCCACAACCAGGATATTTAAGTCCAGACGGTCCGGTATCGGCTGCCCGGCATCATCCAGCACGTAATCAAACAGAATCCCCTGCCCCTGGGCGCGGATGTCGATTGCGTCAAATGTTAAAACCGAATCAGCGACATGACTTTTTTTCATGATGTTCATGAGGGGTGCTCGTTTGGAATGAAAATGGGCGAGCGGCATGCCAAGGCACAAATATTTTTTGCATTCGGCCAGGGTTTCAAAATCCGGCGCGCCAGCCAGGGACTGAAGGGCTTTTTCAATGGCGGCGTAAGCCAAAAGCGGCGAATACCCCAACAGAAAATCAATGTCTCTGGTGGAAAACACGTCCCGGCATTGCAGGGCGGAATTCCCGACAAAATAATTTTTTCCGTTAAACGCATATTTTTTTTCATCCTTTCCCAAATCGCCGATAATCCCGTCTCGTGCGTAGGCGATGGCTGTCGGAAATTTAAATAAAATCGTTTTTCTGGCCGGGCTATTTTCAAAATTCATGCTTAACGCGAGTTTTACATCCCCAAATCCAAGGTCTAAACCGAATAAAATCAAATCTTTGTTTATACTCATCCCTCCTCCTTTTTGTTGCCATGAAGGCATTGTTGTGGTTCGTTTAAGCACCATAACGACGGAATTGTGACATTTCCCAGTTGTCACGGGGGGACATCTGCGGCAGCAAAATGTGCCATGGAAACATCTCCCGGTTGTCACCGGGGCACTTTGATAGGCATCCTCTTTGCAAAATTTTCCGAAAATCATGGCAATCCTTTGTTTTTTTCCATTGTTTTTTCTTTTTTCCGGCTGCTGGCCAAAAGAAACGGTCCAAAACTTCATACCGGGCCTGCCCTGTTTTCTGAAACCGACCCGCCCCCGCCAAAAAAATCAAAACGCTCTATAAATATATATAGAGTCAGCTCTGATTTTTTTTGAAAACCGGACCGAAAATCTTCAAAAAAATCAGAAAAAATGGTCACGAAAAACCGACCCCCGTAATGGTATGGCCCTTATAAGGTATTTTGTTATTTGTTTCTTTTGGAATAATGGCATCTCAAACAGGGGGGTGATGAATGGCATGGTAATTTTATTTTTGGAGGGTCCATCAAAATCATGGCGAACCGGAAAAAAAACAAACTGGACGTTTATGCAGAGACAAGAATCTGGAATTTTAAACTTAGAAACCGTCAGATGACCACCGACGAGTTGATGGAAGAAATCATCTCCAGGTTCAACCTCACGGGCGGGGTCAGCCTTTACCCAAAACTGAAAAAAATTATTCTGGCGGCCAGAAGACGGGTGATGCGTCGGCAGACGGCCATGAAAAAAAATATCAGGGCATGGTCAGCAAAACTTTTTTTGCCGGAAAAGGCGGTTGCGGACTTGGCATGGAATGGTTTGCTGACAGAAGACAATATCGAGGCGGTTATCGCGGTTCTGGCGCTCTTCCGGGGATTGAGAAATACCGGCCACGACCCAGTATCTCAATGAAGCGGGTGCTTTTGATTATGGGGGTGGGTGTTTTCACTTATAAAGTGGGTGCTTTCGCTTACGAAATGGGTGCTTTTGACCACGAAAATGGGTGCTTTCACTTACGGAGTG
>PCSG01000378.1:14865-15007 GCA_002772195.1 Desulfobacterales bacterium CG23_combo_of_CG06-09_8_20_14_all_51_8
AAAGTGCGTGCTTTTGATTATGGAAGTGGGTGCTTTTGATTATGGAAGTGGGTGCTTTCACTTACAACGGATCTTCCCCTCGGATTAGCCCCAAGATCGATTTAACCATTTGATAATAATATAATTTATTTTTTTGTACAAA
>PCSG01000117.1:0-4034 GCA_002772195.1 Desulfobacterales bacterium CG23_combo_of_CG06-09_8_20_14_all_51_8
AATGTTCGCTTGGTATTCGATTACTTAAGGATGACCAAAAACTCATGCGCCAGACCCTTGCGCGGTTAGAACAAATTTACCGTGTAGGGATCTTGATGCCCCTATCAAAACAGATTCAATCATCGTCAACAAAAGTTTCCTGTGGTATCGCAATCATACCCCGGCCGGGAAGCACGATGATTAAAAGCCTTTATCTTTTAATCTGCTGACCAGATCGACATAAAAATCCGGCGCGCTGAATCCGGGCGTTATGCCAAACAAATGACCGATGATGGTCAGATGATCGCATCCAGGACTCCACCAGGCCCCAGACTCAGTGCCCTGGAACTCTCCCCATTTGGCGCTTTCCACACCCACCAGACCATCATTGGGCCCTTCATGGGATAAAAGCAGACGCCATGTAGGTTCCAGCACCACGTTGGGACAAAAATGTTCGACTTTAGCGGCCCAGCTTTGGTAATAAATTCCTGCTTTGTCCGGAGTGTTCGGGTTAAACGTTCCCTGCATATAATGAGTGGCCACGTCATAGAGATTATCCAAACTATCCGGATCGGTATTATTGAAAAAATAAGCAAATACAAAATCCAGGGTTTTGCCCGTAAACTGCTGAAGGCATTCAGGGGTATTGGCTATGAGAATATCCGCGAGCGCCATGCCCTGATGGGGACCGGCAATACTGGTATAACTTCGAACATAAGGCGCCAGGCCAAGATTGGAAATGGCGTACCGGGTATACAGAGCCCCATGGGAGTGACCGATAATATTGAATTTGGAAGCACCGGAAACCGCCTTGATTTCTAAAAATTCTTTTTTAAACGCCTTTGCCTTCTCAATCGTACCATCCAAACCGTTGACGGTAGGAATATAAACCACAGCGCCTTCGTTTTCCAGAGCTTCGGGGATTCCCCACCAATAATCCACAATCCCTAAAATTTTTTCCGCGCCGCCGGTTCCATGAGCAAGAATGATCGGGTATTTCGTGGCGCAACTCTCCGAACTGCCTGCGGCATAAACCGAACCGGACCAAGCAACGGCTGAAACTGCCAAAATAAAAAGAAAAATTTTGAATATCACCCGCATGTTTTCCTCCTGCGCGAATTAGCGATAATCCCGACCATTATCATCGGAATCACATGTTTTCATCTTAGGCATCAATTTATTTGTTTTTTAAAAATAACCAGAAAATTAAAAATTCTGTGATTATTACTTTAAATTATGACAAAATTCGACCTATAAGTCAAGATTGAAACAACTGTCGTAAAATACCAGCCGACATGGCTCGCAAACATAAAAAAAACCGCTTGACAAAAGCAAGGGTTCCTTTTAACAAAGTTGTAAAAAGGAAAAGAAATGACACGATCCATCGAACAATTTAAATTTTCAGGAAATCTCTGGTGGTGGCGGGCTGACTTCATGAGGCCTGCCGGCGGGTAGATTTCTTCTTACCAAAATACCAAAAACACCGTGGGCAGCCTCTCCCGCGGTTTTTTTATGAAATCAGAAAAGACTGTGGGAAAACCCCCGGTCTTTTTTTTTGGAAAAATTTACTGATATTATCAAAACAAGGAGAGGAGCATGCGGTTACGACAATTTCCGGATCAAAAAATATTTCGTGAATTATTTGACCGGCACAATGTGGTGCCGCTCTGCCGGGAAATTCTCGCAGACATGGACACGCCGGTGACGGTGCTGAAAAAAATCTATGCGGAAAAAGGACCGGCGTTTCTGTTTGAAAGCGTCGAAGGCGGGGAACGCTGGGGCCGGTACAGTTTTTTAAGCGTTTCGGCCCGGACCCATATCCGGATTTTTAAAGGCCGCATTGAAATTGAAAAAAACAATCATTGTGAAACCATCCTCCATCACAATGATCCGTTTCCAATCCTTAGAAATTTTATGAATCGCTATCGCCCGGCCGTTATTTCCGATCTGCCGAGATTCTGGGGCGGTCTGGTGGGATATCTCACCTATGAAGCCGTCTCGTTTTTTGAAGCGATCCCTCATCAGCTCCCTGAAAACAAGCCCCTGGCCCATTTTATCATGCCCGATGAAATGCTGATATTTGACAATATCCGCAATTCCCTGATGATTGTGGCCATTGCCTTTAAAAACGACTCACCGGATTCAACCGAATCCTATACGTCCGCCGTAAATAAACTTGATCGTCTGGAAGCGAAAATCTCGGCCTGCATGGCTGAAACACCGGTCCAGAAACATCCGGCAGCCGTCATGAGCCCCCTGTGCGACCCGGAGGAGTTTCGCGCAAAAGTCAGAAAAATAAAAAATTATATCGTCGCCGGGGATGTTATTCAGACGGTCATTTCCCAGCCGTTTACCTGCAAGGCCCCTGATGATCTGATTTCCTTGTACCGGGCCCAGCGCTATATCAACCCGTCCCCTTACCTGTTTTTCCTGCACCTGGACGGCATGGCCCTGGTGGGGTCATCGCCGGAAACCCTGGTCCGCCTGGAAAACCGCGTGGCTATCCTTCGACCCATCGCCGGGACCCGGCCCCGGGGCGCCACCGAGCAGGCGGACCGGGTCCTGGCCGATGAACTCCTGGCGGATGAAAAAGAACGGGCCGAGCACCTCATGCTGGTGGATCTGGGACGCAACGATCTGGGGCGGGTGGCGGAAACCGGGACGGTTCAGGTGACGGATCTGATGATGATTGAGCGTTATTCCCATGTCATGCACATGGTTTCCAATATCCGGTGCGATCTCGCATCCCCCTTTGACGCCTGGGACCTGATGGCCGCGACATTTCCCGCCGGCACCCTTTCCGGAGCCCCCAAAGTCCGGGCCATGGAAATCATCGCCGAACTCGAAGAATATCCCCGGGGACCTTATGGCGGGGCTGTGGGTTATTTTTCGTTTAACGGCAACATGGATCTCGCCATCACCATTCGCACGGCCTGCATAGAAGACGGCGGACTGACCGTCAACGCCGGGGCGGGCATCGTCTATGATTCCGATCCGGAAAAAGAGCGCCAGGAAACCGTCAACAAGGCCATGGCCATTGCAAAAGCGCTTGAGCTGATCGCACGGCAACAAGGAGACGTTCAATGATTGTGATGATCGACAATTATGATTCGTTCACGTATAATCTGGTCCAATATCTGCGACAGCTCGGGGAAGAGATCCGGGTTTTGCGAAACAACCAGTTTTCCCTGGGTGATATTGAAAAACTGGACCTTTCCGGCATTGTTATTTCGCCTGGACCGGGAAACCCTGAAACCGCCGGCATGTCCGTTCCTGTGATCCGGCATTTTTCCGGGAAAGTTCCGATTCTCGGGGTTTGTCTCGGTCATCAGTCCATTGCCGCCGCTTTCGGAGGCCGAATCGTACCGGCGAAAAGAATCATGCACGGCAAAACCTCCATGGTGACGGCGGACGGGAAAAAACTTTTTACAAAAATCCCCCAGCCCTTTGCGGCCATGCGGTATCATTCTCTGGCCGTGTGCCGGGAAACGCTGCCCGACTGCCTGGAAATCACCGCCGAATCCGAAGACGGTGAAATCATGGGAATTCGGCACCTCACCCATTTAACGGAAGGAATCCAGTTTCATCCGGAATCCATCATGACCCCGGTGGGCAAACGCCTGTTGCGAAATTTTATTCAATTAAAGGAGAATGCGGATGTTTAAAGAACTCTTAAGCAAAATCATTCGAAGAGAAAATCTGACGGACGTTGAAATGTCGGCCATAATGATGGAAATCTTTGCCGGGAACTGCACCGACGCACAAATCGGGGCCTTCATGGGAGCCCTTTCCACCAAAGGCGAAACTTTTGAAGAACTGGCCGGCGCGGCCACGGCCATGCGGCGCAAAGCCCTGCGCATAGCGGTCATGGCCCCGGTGGTAGTGGACACCTGCGGCACCGGCGGAGACGGCGCCAAAACCTTTAATATTTCCACCACCACCGCTTTTGTGGTGGCCGGGTGCGGGGTGACCGTGGCCAAACACGGCAACCGGTCCGTTTCCAGTCAGTGCGGCAGCGCGGACGTGCTGGAGTCTCTGGGCATGAAGATCAATGT
>PCSG01000117.1:4043-4466 GCA_002772195.1 Desulfobacterales bacterium CG23_combo_of_CG06-09_8_20_14_all_51_8
AATCGTCGAGCAGGCCATCGCTGAAATCGGCATCGGGTTTCTGTTCGCCCCGCTTTATCACAGCGCCATGCGGTTTGCGGCGGGTGCCCGAAAGGAAATCGGGCTGCGCAGCATTTTCAACATGCTGGGCCCCCTTACCAATCCGGCGGCGGCCAACTGCCAGATTCTCGGGGTCTTCGCCCCCCCGCTCACGGAAATGTTCGCCCATGCCCTCAAACTTTTGGGCGCAAAACATGCCTTTGTGGTGCACGGTCATGACGGGCTGGATGAAATTTCCGTGTGCGCGGCCACCCGAGTGTCTGAATTAAAAGACGATCAGGTGCGCACCTATGATATGCTGCCGGAACAGTATTTTGGAGAGATAGCCGAACCTGGGATTTTGGCCGGCGGGCCGCCTGCGGTAAACGCGGACATCACCCGCCG
>PCSG01000117.1:4493-4694 GCA_002772195.1 Desulfobacterales bacterium CG23_combo_of_CG06-09_8_20_14_all_51_8
CCCGGGAAAACGGATAAGCCCATGGATTTTTTGAGCCAGATCATTGAATACAAAAAAGACCGGATCGCAAGGTTGATGCGATCCCGATCGGAAGCCAGCCTGCGGGATGAGTCTGAACAAAAACCTGCGGACCGGCGGCCGTTTATCCATGCACTGGAGAGCGGAACCAGTGATGATATCCATATCATCGCGGAAATCAAA
>PCSG01000117.1:4778-4920 GCA_002772195.1 Desulfobacterales bacterium CG23_combo_of_CG06-09_8_20_14_all_51_8
GCCATTTCCGTGCTCACTGAAGGCCACTGGTTCAAGGGAAGCAATGCGGACCTGAAAGATGCCCGGGCTGCGTGCGGACTGCCGGTCCTGCGAAAGGATTTTATTGTGTCTCCCTACCAGGTCTATGAATCCGCTGTTATCA
>PCSG01000297.1:0-4415 GCA_002772195.1 Desulfobacterales bacterium CG23_combo_of_CG06-09_8_20_14_all_51_8
CCGATGAATCCATCGCTATGGTGTATGCAGACTGCGCCGGAGAATCCTCCCGAATGGGAAACACCAACTCCGAAGATATCGAAACTCTTCTGGTCTCTCCGGAAGAAGCGCGGATTTTGTGTGGGGATGTTCAAATCAAGTGTGACGTGAAAACCTGGCTGGTGCTGTCCTTTTATGCGGAAACCGGTAAAATTTTTTGAAAATTGCTCTCATCTGTATTTTTTGTTTTTCAGCAGGGTCAGGGTTTCCACATGAAGGGTCTGGGGGAAAAAATCATAGGGGATGATTTTGACGATTTCGCAGCCGGCGCTGTCCAGCCGGGTCAGGTCCCGGTGCAGGGTCCCGGCGCTGCAGGAAAGATAGGCCATGCGGTCCGGCTGATAATGATCGGCAATCCAGTCTGAGATTTCCGGCTCGAGCCCGGTGCGCGGCGGGTTGGCGAACAGCAGCCGCTTTCCGCCGGGTGCGGCAGCGTTTGCAAACAAACCCATCTGGGGAATCCGGTCAGTGCACCGGCCCCTTAAAATTTCAGCGCCCGGAGCGTTTTCCCGGGCGCAGTCCACCGCCTCCCCGTCCAGCTCCACTCCTATGACATGCTGACAGCGGCCCCGCCATTTTGCCAGTCCGGTCCCTATCCCGCAGTAGAGGTCAACGAACAGGTCATCCGCCGCCGGCGCCAGAAAGGCTTCCGCCGATGCCAGCGCTTCATGAAAAAGACTTGGAATCACCTGCTGGAAAGCCCGGGGTCCGTAAACAAAGCCGTTTTCGTCCACTGACCGGGGCGTTCCGAAAATCAGATGCCATGCGTTTTTGGCGAATACTTTTTTGCCGCAGCTTGGGTGCAGGTGGAGCCACAGCCCGGTGACGCCGATCCGATTCAGCGCCTGGATCAGGGTGGCATCCATCCATGTCAGGTCCGGCATTTTTGCTGATTTCACCACCAGCGTGATCTGCGAGCCGGTTTGGGCATAATAGGCCAGGGGAAACAGGCGGTCCGGCGGCAGCCGGTCGGCAAACAGGGCCATTGCCTCCCGGATTTGCCGGGCGTGGACCGGGCAGTCATGAATCGGGATCACCATATCCTTTTTTTTGAGTCCAAATCTCCACCGGCCGTTTTCCCATCGGGCGGACAGGCAGACTTTCGTTCTGTATCCCCACCGTCTTTCGTCGTCTACGGATTGAATTTCATCAAAGGCGTCCGCCCACTTTGCCAGCCGGGCCTTAAGCCAGTCGGTTTTCCGGGCCAGGCTCTGGCTCCGGGTCAAGGACCGGTGGGCGCACCCCGGGCATTGCGGCACGCAACCTTCGGGGACAAGGGGACGGTCATGGATCATGGCGCATCAATTCCGATAAATTTCGCCATGTCTTGGACCAAGCGGCAATCACGCCGCCGGCAGGAGCAGTCTGAAAGTGGAGCCCATGCCTTCCCGGGTTTCCACTTCAATCCGGCCGTTATGGGCTTCGATGATTTTTTTGGCAATGGCCAGTCCCAGTCCGGTGCTGGTTTCCCCGGCTGTGGGTCGGATGCTGAGGCGATGGAATTCGCTGAACAGAAGATGCTGTTCTTCCCGCGGTATTCCCGGTCCTTCATCCGTCACGCTGAATCTGACCATATTTCCGCTCTGATCCAGAGAGATATAGACGTTGGCGCCGATGGGTGAAAATTTAATGGCATTGGAAATCAGGTTGTCAATGGCCTGCCCAATGCGCTGGGCGTCAAAGGAGACATCCGGAATAGGGGACAGTTCCTTGTGAATGGTGATATGTTTTTTGTCGGACTGGAGCCGGTTCATCTGAATGCGGTCCAGGATCAGCGCATTTAAAGATCCTTTTGTCAGGGAGAGCTGCAGGCCGCTTTCAATGTGGGAGATGTCCAGCAGATCATTGATCATGGCCAGCATATTCCGGCTGGTGGACTGGATGATGTTTAAAAATTCGGTTTGCTCTTCATTTAATTTTTTCGCATCTTTCAGGAGCAGCTCGCTGAAGCCCCGGATGGAGATCACGGGATTTCTTAAGTCATGGGCCACGATGCCGATGAATTTATTTTTCATTTCATTATTGCCGACAAGTTCGCGTTGTTTTTCCACGAGTTTTTGTTCAAGGCCGACAATTCGGCCGCCCACCTTGATCCTGGCCATCAATTCCTGGAGATCAAGAGGTTTTGTGATGTATTCATCCACTCCGGCTTCAAAAGCGTGGATCAGATCCTCCTGCTCTCCCTTGGAGGTCAGCATGATGATAAATACATAGGCGGATTTCCGCTTTTCGCGGATTTTGCGGCATACGTCAATGCCGTCCATGCCCGGCAGTATCCAGTCGACAACGGCAATGTTGATGGGGTGTTCAATGATGGCGGTGAAGGCTTCAATGCCGTTGGCCGCCTCAAAAACAGTGAATCCTTTTTTTTGCAGATAAAGGGATATCATTTTCCGGGTCGCGGCATCGTCTTCTGCGACAAGAATTTTCATCATTTTTTAGCTCTCCTGGTTTCCTTCGGACTTTTCAGACCCATCAACCGTTTCCCGGATTTTTGATTTCATCGAAACTGGTCAGTCCCCGCAGCGCTTTTTTGATACCGTCATATTCCCGGGTCTGGAATCCGGTTTTTATACTGGCGATTTTAATCTCATTGATTGTTGCGTTCTGGCGGATCAGGCAACGGATGCTTTCATCAATGACGATCAGTTCCTGGACGCCGATATGTCCGTGATAGCCGGTGTGCCGGCAGTATGGGCAGCCCACGGCGCGCCAGGCGGACACCGCCGGATGGCCGTCATAAATAAACAGATCACCGATTTCCTTTTGCGGCAGAGGATATTTTTCCTTGCAGTGGTCGCACAGGCGCCGCACCATCTGCTGGTGGATGATGGCGGTAATGACGGAACCGATGCCCAGTTTCGTGGTGTTCAAGGCGTCAAACGCATCTTCCGCGGTGATCCCGGCGATGACCCGTATGCCCTTTTCAGCCGCCTGTCTCAGAGGGCCAGTGACTTCCGGGTCGTTGATGTTCTGGACATAGATGACGTCCGGATGAAGGCTCAGACCGGACCTGAGGGCCTCCGCCCGGGTGAAATTCGCCTTGGGATTCACCTGATACTGATCGATTTCCTTGAGGAGAAAGGCGGGGGAGTCTTCCACGGTGATTATTTTGCCGGGGTTTAATGATCGGATTTCCCTGATGACGGCATACGCGAGGCTGTTGAAATCGGATGCGGACGGCCCGGAGATGAGCAGGATGCCGTTTTTCGATCCCAGAAGACCGTCGAGCTGTTTTTTTTGTTTGTGGGCCAGGTAAAGATTGGAAAGTTCCGGCGGGGTCTGCAATGCCTCCCGGTCCATGAGTTTGAGAAAGATTTTTTCACCGAAGTCCGTGGGCAGGCTCAGAAACTGGATATCGAATTTTTTCCCCGGCGTGGGGAAAATAATCCGGCTGTAAAGGGCGTCTTTCCCTTGGGTATCTTTTATTTTCGCCATGGTTTTCAGGCTGTTTACCAGATGCCGGTGAACGCTTTTATCAATCTGCAGTCGTTCGTTAAAAACACCGTGGATGATAAAATTGATTCTGGCGATCTGCGCTTCGGGGTCGATGTTAATTTCACTGGCATGCTCGGTAATGCCCAGCAGGATGATGCAGACATGAAACTGATGAATGGAATCCTTGCCGGCGATCTCCACAAAGGTTTTTTCGGTGATGGGATTGTCCGCCCCAAACACTTTGCTGGTGGATATTTTGCTGAAGAATTCGTAAAGTGCGGTATTGGTCTGGTACTCGTTTTCAATGGCCCATTCAATGTCCTGGGGGAGGGCGAAAACCAGGTTGACCGGGTTTTTGATGAGGCTTTCAATCTCTTTTTTTAAGGGGATGTTCTCCGGTATCGGGGTGGCCACGGTCACGGTGTCGCCCATCTGATAGATGGGGATGGCGTAATGCTTACGGGCGAAGCGCTCGGGCAGTCTCCGCACCACATGGGGCTGGAACAGGGATTTTTCAAGATCCACATGGGCGATGCCGATGGAGTCGCACCAGAGCTGGCACAGGTGGCGTTTGGTGCCTACGCCGCTCTGGATCAGTGTCGCCAGCACATCCAGGGCGTTGCCTTCGAGCTCTGCGAGCAGGTCTGCGATGAAGTCCTCGGGAATGAGCTGTTCTTTTTTCAGCAGTTTGAAAAACATCGGGTTTTCAATTTTAGGCCGGGTCATCATTGTTTCAGCAGGATCCTGGATCAGGAGGTCGGTTTTTTCTTTTGCGTCAGATGATTGAGCATCAATTCCGTGATGGTTTCCTGGGAAATGTTTTTTTCCTGGCGCAGGTCTTTTTTCTGCTCCGTGATATCATCTTCAATTTCCTGGAGCATATCGGCCAGTGGGTATTTTTCTTTAAAGATCATGTCGGTTCTTCCTGGCGGGGCTGG
>PCSG01000297.1:4424-8158 GCA_002772195.1 Desulfobacterales bacterium CG23_combo_of_CG06-09_8_20_14_all_51_8
GCATTTCGTCAATGGGAAGATCTTTTCGGATGAATCCGGAAGCCCCGAGATGGATACAGTCTTCCACGGTTTCCTTGTCCACCAGGGAAGTCAGCATGATGACAAACGCGTTGGGGAATTTTTTTTTAATGTCGGCCAGGGCCTGTTTGCCGGATTTCAGCGGCATGTTGATATCCAGCAGCAGCAGGTGGGGTCTTAGTTCATAGAACATGGAAATCGCGTCCCTGCCGTTGGCCGCTTCTCCGACAATTTCGCAGTTCATTCTTCGGATGACTGTGGTGATGAGTTTGCGGACATGATCTTCGTCATCCACCACCATGACCCGCATTTTTTGTTTCGGTTTCATTGAAAATATGATCGTCTAATGAAATTTTAAAATAAAATTTAGACGTATACTAACTTAAACCGTTTATGATTGCAAATAATTATCCATTGCCCGAACGAAAAACCTTGTAATTCGTTCGGGCAATGATGGTAAATGGTGGCGTGGCGTGGGGATTATAAGGCCCTGGTCATGAGTTCCCCGATCATTTTGCTGAACCGGGCTGGATTGTCGATTTTTCCGCCTTCTGCCACCAGGGCCAGGTCATAGAGGAGAAGACTGTATTCC
This sequence comes from Desulfobacterales bacterium CG23_combo_of_CG06-09_8_20_14_all_51_8, assembly GCA_002772195.1. Lineage (GTDB taxonomy): Bacteria > Desulfobacterota > Desulfobacteria > Desulfobacterales > Desulfosalsimonadaceae > SURF-3. The sequence goes on from PCSG01000297.1 coordinate 5,035, forward strand.
TTGATGGCGGCGTCATCGGCGTTTTTGGAATGGAGGGCCTGAATTTTTTCCATGACCGGATGGGCGAGGTTGATTTCCAGAATCCGTTTGGAAGCCGGTCTGGCCTGGCCAGTGGCCTTGAGCAGTTTTTCCATATAGGCGCTCATGTCATAAGCGTCGCCGGACAGACAGGATACGGAATCCTTGAGATGGGAGGATGGCTTGACTTCTTTTATTTTGTCCTCCAGATGGGATTTGATTGTTTCAAACAGGCCGGAGAAACTCTGCTTTTTCGCGTCATCCACCGCATCCAGTCCCAGATCGCCTTTTTCCGCGCTTTTGAATTTCTTTTTTTCAAATTCCGGCAGGGACTGGATGACAAACTCATCCACAGGGTCGGTCATGAGCAGCACTTCAAAATCCTTTTCCTTGAGGGTTTCCAGATGGGGGCTGTTGATGATGGCGCTCAAATTGTCGCCGGTGATATAATAAATGTCTTCCTGGTCCGGCTTCATGGTTTTCACGTAGTCCGTCAGGCTTACCCATTTGCCGTCGGATTTCGTGGTCTTGTACCGGGCCAGTTTCGCGATTTTTTCCCGGTTGCTCCAGTCGGAATGGATCCCTTCCTTGAGGACCGCCCCGAATTCATTATAGAATTTTTCATAGGTCTCGGCATCCATCTGCTCCAGCGACTCAAGGATTTTTTTGATCAGATTTTTGTGGATGTTTCGCACCAGAGCATCCTGCTGGAGAATTTCCCGGCTGATGTTGAGATTCAAGTCCGGGGCGTCCACCACGCCTTTGATAAAGCGCAGATATTCCGGAATCAGCTCCCGGCAGTCATCCATGATAAACACCCGGCGGCAGTAAAGCTGAACCCCGTGTTTACGCTCGGGCATGAACAGGTCAAACGGGGCCTGGGAGGGAATATAGAGCAGGGCGCTGTAATCGGTGACCCCTTCGAGTTTGAGGTGAATCCAGGTCAGGGGCGGGTTCCAGTCATGACTGATGTGGGTATAGAAATCTTTGTATTCCTCTTCGGTGACATCTTTTTTGTCCCGGGCCCAGATGGCTTTCATGGAATTTAAGGTTTCCTCCCGGACTTCCGGCGCTTTTTTGATGGGTTTGCCGTCCTTGTCCAGAAGGGCCTTCCCCTTGTCGTCGGTTTCGGTTTCCGTGTGCTCCACATCCATGACCACGGGGTAGGCGACGAAATCGGAATGTTTTTTTACGATATTTCGGATGGTCCATTCTTCAAGGAAGTTCTGTTCGTCTTTTTCCGCCGGTTTTAAAGAAAGAATCACATCCGTTCCCCGAGACGGCCGGGTGCCCGTTTCAACGGTATAGGTGCCGTCGCCGGAAGACTCCCACCGGGTGGCGGTTTCCTGGCCTGCGGCCCGGGTGATGAGGGTGACTTTATCGGCCACGATAAACGCGCTGTAAAACCCCACGCCGAACTGGCCGATGAGTTCCGGAGTCAGGGTGTTCTGAGCTTTTGACTCGGCAACAGCCTTCATAAACGCCGCGGTCCCGCTTTTGGCGATGGTGCCGATGTTTTCCACCACCTCATCATAGGTCATGCCGATGCCGTTGTCGGAGAGGGTCAGGGTGTTTTTCTGTTTGTCCGGGATGATTTTGATTTTGAATTCCGCATCATCCCCCAAAATTGCGCTGTCCGTCTGGGCCTTGAACCGGAGGCGGTCAATGGCGTCCGAGGCGTTGGAAATGAGCTCCCTCAGAAAAATTTCCTTGTTGGAATACAGGGAATTGATGATGAGATGCATGAATTGCTTGACTTCCGTCTTGAATTCGTGGGTTTGTTTTGTTTGTTCCATGGCGACTCCTTATGTTTTTATTTTCAGAATTCTGAGAAATAATATCCGAAAGTGGATGGGATTTTTTTCTTATAATGGGTGCGATTTTGGATTTGTCAAGGTCGCCGGTGCGTTTTGACAGGGCCGTCTGATCTCTCAAAACGCAAGGCCGGGGGGTTCTTTGCCCCAAAACGAGAAATTGAAAACGAGAATTTATCTTTTCCCGGGGCGCTGGAAGTGGTAGGGTTTTGCGCATGTGGGTTCTTTTTGAAAATCTGACGCGGACGCAGGCGAATCTCTGCGCTCTGGTGCTGTCATCATCTGCGGTGCCTTACCGGATCCGGAAACACAGGATTGGATGGGACGTGTGGGTGGCGGAATCCCGTTACAATTCGGCCCGGGAGGCCATGGCCCTGTATTTCCAGGAAAACCGCCATGACGGGTCGGAAACGGAGGCATTGCCGGAATTTGCCCCGGTCCGGGCCGGTGTTTCCGTTAGCGGTGTCGTGTCGTCCCTTATTGTATGCGTCATGCTGGCGGTATGGTATGTGCGGGTTCAGCATGGCGGAGATGATCCGGAGATCATCCACCGGTTCAGCGCGTCGGCAGTTAACATTTTGGATGGTGAGTATTTTCGGTCTGTCACCGCGCTGATGCTTCATCGGGACCTGGCCCATCTTGCCGGCAACATGGCCGGGCTGATGGTTTTCGGTATTGCGGCCGGTGTCCTTGCCGGGTGGGGGTGCGGGTGGCTGATGATCCTGATTTCCGGTATGGCCGGAAACCTGATCAACGCCTTTATGTATGAAAGCGCCCATGTTTCCATCGGCGCATCCACCGCCGTATTCGGGGCCATCGGCATTCTGGCAGGATATCAGGGGGTTCGCGTCAAACAGACGACCCGGCGGTTTAAGACCGCCTGGCTTCCCCTGGCCGGGGGGCTGGCCCTTCTGGGAATGCTCGGGTCCGGAGATGTTTCTGTGGATATCATGGCCCATCTGTTTGGATTTTTTTGCGGCATTCTGCTGGGGGCGACCTATGGATGGCGGTTTTTATATCCGCCTTCGGAAATTTTTCAAACCCTGTGCGCGGCCCTGGCGTCAGGAATCGTTGCCTGGGCCTGGTGGGCGGGGTGAATTTGGAGAGGTATCTTTATGAAAAACATCGCGGCCCTGCTGTTTGAGGCCAATATTTTAAAGCAGATTCCCCGGTCCGGTTATCATTTTCTGGGAGCGGGAAAGGAATCCGTGGCCGAGCATTCGTTTTGCGCCACCTTTATCGCCTATCCCATGGCCAAAATGGCGCCGGAAGCCGACGGGCTCCGGCTGATT
>PCSG01000408.1 GCA_002772195.1 Desulfobacterales bacterium CG23_combo_of_CG06-09_8_20_14_all_51_8
TGGCACCCGCCAACAGGCCGGGGAGTACGTACCCACTGCTCCGATGATTTCCTCTGGCTCCCCCTGGCCACCTGCCGCTACGTTGGAAGTACCGGCGATACGGGGATTCTGGATGAACCGGTTCCCTTTATTAAAGGCCGCTTGGTGAATCCCGATGAAGACTCCTATTATGATCTCCCGGTCCGTTCAGGGGAAACCGCCAGCCTCTATGATCATTGTGTGCGGGCGATCCGCAGAGGTTTCAGTTTCGGCAAACATGGCCTTCCCCTGATCGGGTCCGGCGACTGGAACGACGGCATGAACAGGGTGGGACAGGAAGGTAAAGGCGAGAGCGTATGGCTGGCGTTTTTTATGTGTGATGTGCTCACCCGGTTCGCAGGCATCGCCCGGATGCGGAGCGACCTGGACTTTAGCAAACAATGCGAAAACGAGGTTAATCGGCTGCGACGGAGTATCGAGCAACATGGATGGGACGGCCAGTGGTACCTCCGGGCTTTTTTCGATAATGGCACCCCCATCGGTTCTGCAAAGAGTGCGGAATGCCGGATTGACTCCATCGCTCAAAGCTGGGCGGTCCTTTCGGGGATGGGGGACGCAGATCATTCACGGATGGCGATGGAATCGGTGGACAAATATCTGGTTCGTCGGGACGACGCCTTGATCCAGCTTTTGGACCCGCCCTTTAATTCACCAAATGACAAATCCAATCCCAATCCCGGCTATATCAAGGGTTATGTCCCCGGCGTGAGAGAAAACGGCGGGCAATACACCCACGGGGCCATCTGGGCGGCCATGGCATTTGCCGCACTCGGGGACAGCCGCCGCGCATGGGAACTGCTTACGATGATCAATCCCATCCATCACGGGAACACGCCTGAGGCAATTGAAAAATATAAGGTCGAGCCCTACGTCATGGCGGCGGATGTTTATGCCGTAAAGCCCCACACAGGCCGGGGCGGATGGACGTGGTACACGGGATCGGCTGCATGGATGTACCGCCTGATCGTGGAATCGCTTCTGGGCTTTAAGCTGGAAACGGACCGGCTGTCTTTCGCACCCTGCCTTCCCGCTCACTGGGAAGGGTTCACCGTACACTATCGCTTTCGTGAAACCATATATCACATCAGGGTAATACAAAAACAGGGAGCTGAAAAAGAAGGGGGTAAATACTTCACAACGACGATTGCGGTGGATGGGGTGGCGCAACCGGGAAAGGCCATCGTGCTGGTTGATGATGGTCAGGAACATGGCGTGGAAATCGTGGTGGAGAGCGGGATTCTGGAAAGGAGGAAGACAAAAAGCAGGTGATTCAGGCTAAGGGATTTAAACAGATAAAAATTACAGCAGAGAGGAAACATGATGCCAAGAAAGATAAAATCCAAGAGTATCGAGGAATTAATGGCTGAGGCGGATGAGCTTTTAAAGCACATTAATTCTGAATCCGTCAACGATATGGAAGAAACGCATCGCCTGGAATTTGAAAAGCACGCTCAAAACTTCCAAAAAATCAAATCCGAGGTTCAAAAAAAGAGCGATGAGAAAGGAACATTAGAAACCGCCGCCGCCAGCGCTGATGGCATGCACGAGGCGATCCAGGATATTGTGAAGGCCTTTCGGGGATTGACAAAATATCTCTCCGGATCACCGACGACCAGCCAAGAAGGGGATGCCGTAAAAAAAGAGATAGAGGTTTCCTGAATTTGGAATCAAATTAAATAAAAATAAAAAAAGGAGCGAGAGATGAAAAAATTTTTATTATTGGTTTTTTCAATGCTGTTTTTTTATGCCTCAAATTCATTTGCCGGTAATGTTGATACTTATGGCATAGGATCCAAAGCGGCGTCCTTAGGCGGCGCATTCAGCGCTTATGCCGATGATCCTTATGCAGCGTATTATAACCCGGCGGGATTGACACAGATACACAGCGCAACCCTTTCAGCCGGCGTGATGGCGATCAATCCGAACCTGAAGGCGAAAGAATTTCAAGTCCCTGATTTAAACATCGGCCCAGCAAATATACATGACGAATCTCCGATTCTTTTTGCCCCTCACTTTGGATTTGCCATGCCCATTAATGAAAAACTGGCTGCCGGTGTCGCCGTATATGCGCCATTTGGCCTCATGCTTGAATGGGAAAAGGATCCCGCCAAAAATCCCGGCGCATATAACTGCTATCAGGCTGGAATCGCTCGGGAAGTCGCAACACCCACCCTAGCGTATCAGGTGAGTGACCAGTGGTCTTTCGGTCTTGGCGTATCCTTAGGAAAAGCGGTCAACGAAGTCAAGGTCCAGTCTTTTGACTTGTATGCACTGGGCGCTGCCGCCTTAGGAACGCCGATTACCGCCGCTGAAAAAATTGAAATGGATGACAACTTCAATTACTCCTTTAATGTCGGCGCGATGTATAAACCCGCGCAAACGGTGAGCGTCGGTTTGACCTACCGGAGCAAAACAGATGTGTCGTATGAGGGAGATTTGGAATTTACCGGCCTTGACGACACAGAAAAAGCCGGTCTCAATGGGCTGCTTAAAATGGGTTCCGGTGGCGCCATGACGGGTCTGAGTAAATACAAATTTGATGTGAGCATGGATAATATGGAGTTTCCGGACCAGATTGAGGGGGGCGTTCGGTATCACCCGATTGACAGCATATCCATGGAAATGGATATGGTCTGGACGCATTGGAGCATGATTGATCAAGAAACATTAAAAAATTGATGATCCGGAACTTAGAAGCGCACTGGCCATACTTTCTGGTTTTGCGGGAGAAACCACCACCGGTGCATCCAAAACCAATCCCAGGAACTGGAATGACACCCGTCAATTGAAATTCGGTATCGAATGGCTGATGACCGATATGTTGAAATTGAGGGGCGGTTATTTTTTTGATCCCACGCCGATCCCGGATAACACGTTTGATGTAATCTGGGCGGATGCGGACAAAAAGACCTATTCCATTGGCTTGGGACTGAACCTGGCCCAGTGGACGATTGACGGGATGGTCCAGTATACTTTGGTGGAACAGGAAAGAATCATCGGCGGTGAAAGCGAGAACTTGAATAATAGCTTCGGCGGACAACCCGTGACGACAAAAGCGGATGGCGAACTTTGGGGTTTTGGAACAACCGTCAGTTATGCGTTTTAACCAGCAGAATATGAAAGGAAAACGACAATGCCGTTGATTCAATTAGTGATTACGTTGGTTGTCGTTGGGGGGATTTTGTGGCTGATTAACAGCTATATCCCCATGCAGGCCACCATAAAAAGAATTTTAAATGCCGTCGTGATTATTGTGGTTGTTATCTGGCTGCTGAGTGTCTTCGGCCTCATCGGCCCCATTTCAGGGTTTCGTATCGGCAGATGAAGCCCATGAAAACAGTAAATCAATGATAAGGCCCAAATTTTTATAATGAATGTGCCAAAAGGGCATCCCAAATTAAAATTTGGGATGCCCTTTTTAATTTGCGCAGATGAAAGTTCTCCTGCATGAAAATAGGGTTTTATTGTAAAAACGGATTCATTCGGCGCTCCTGGCTGATGGTGGTGGCCGGGCCGTGGCCGGTATAAACCACCACGTCATCGCCCAAGGGAAAGAGTTTGTTTTTGATGCTGGCGATCAGGGTGTTGTAGTCGCCGCCGGGAAAATCCGTTCGTCCGATGGACCCGTAAAACAGCGAGTCCCCCGCAAACACAACCTTGTCTGTGAACAGGGCGATGCCCCCCGGGGAATGGCCGGGGGTGTGAATGACGGTCAGGGTGATATCGCCGAAGATGATCGTGTCGCCGTCGGATAGGGTCCGGTCCGCCGCCGGCGAATCCTCTACCCGCAGCCCGAAGGCCATGGCGGCGGCGGGCAGGTGGGCGAGCATGGGCGCATCCGCAGCATGTATCAGGATGTCCGCGCCGGTGGCTTCTTTTAGGCGCCGGTTGGCCCCCACATGATCAAAATGACCATGGGTGTTGATGATGTAGTTGACCGTCAGCTTCGATTCCGCAAGTGTCAGCAGAATTTTGTCCGCCTCGTCGCCCGGATCAATCACCACTGCTTGTCGGGTCCGT
>PCSG01000152.1:0-4038 GCA_002772195.1 Desulfobacterales bacterium CG23_combo_of_CG06-09_8_20_14_all_51_8
ACAATACCTTTCACCAGAAGAAACATTATTTTAGGTAATATCAGCTCATTAGTAGCGAATTAGATCACTTGAGCGAAGTGGATAACCAGATAATATTATTGAATGGTAAAAATCAAAATAATTTTACTTATGTTATTCCATAAAAAAAACTCACTCCTGTCTACCATATCCAAATTCATTGCAATTACATTTTTTATTTTTATCATACTCTCTAATCATACATACGCATTTCAAATAGAAACGAGAAGAATGATAGCGGAGGACGCCATTCAATTATGCCCTGATGAATTAAAAGCCATTTTGTTACCTCATATTTCAATTATTAAGGACTGTATGGCCCGTGGAGATACCTTGCAAACACCGATTAATCCAAAGCTTTTTAAACAAATTACATCTGACCTTATTGGTGCAATAACTTCTGGAGAGGATAAAAAATATAATACAATAAACCGTTTTGGATTGGTAGCTGTTTTCATCGCGGAAGCCATTAATCCCTATTATTCGAGTAGCTCTTTCCTTGCAACAAATCGTGCTTATCAGGCATCTGAAAAAGATAAAATAGTTATATATGATGGCTATCAGCTTGTAACCGAATCTGAATCTAACATATTAGCTTTAATCAATAAATATCAAGATGAGTTTGGAAAAATAAGGCCGTCAATGATAGATTCGGCTTACAGTGATGCCGTGAATGAGACCGTTGATTTTTGGATATTTGTATGGCTGAGCGCAGGAAAACATATAACTAAATTTTCTCCAATCGGCTTTAAAATTGATCATCGTATAGAAAAAGTAAAATTTGCTGTAGGTCCTAATGCGAAATTAAATTTTCCGAGTCCGGCGGAAGAGTTAAAGAATGATAATCCCATTCCGGTCAATAAACCTCTTGATAAAAATATATCAAACCCAGACGGCCTTTACTGGCAACTTTATAATAAAGCCCTTGCGGCTATGGAAAAAGATGACTGGAATGAGTGGGAAGACCAGGTAAAACAAATTGATAAAGAAACCAATTATGAATTATCAGACAATTTTTGGAATGCTTATCATGGAATTGTTGCTGCTATAAAAAATAATGAATCGAATGAGATTGTAATCCATATACAAGGATTAGATCAGGAGGCTGGCTTGGAGTTGTTAATTGATTTTTATGAAGCTTATGGGGAAAGCTTGACTGCATTATCAAATGAAGACTGGCGAGAATGGGAGCATCAAATGAGTAGAATGGAAAAATCATTACAGCATTAAATCTAAATAATTATGAAAATCAAAATTTGCAGGATGAAGTTAAATTTTGTCGTTGTGGCCCTGTCTGTTTTTATAATCCTTTTTCAAGAAATAGAATTGTATGGGCAGAGCAGTGATATAATTGCTGTTGAAAATATAATACTAAAGTATGGCAAAAATGTTTTAATCAAAGAAATACTAATTAAAAATAACAATAATATTACTCTTCAAGTTGGGGACAGATTGAAAAATTTTAGTGGGAATCCCGATCAGAGTTATGTAAATTCATATACGGTGCTAATTGATATCAATAAAATCGGTATTACACCTCATCAACTCGAAAAATTGGTCAACGAGTCGCTGAAAAACAAAACCAAGTTTCTATTAAGTCAAATGTCATGCCATTTGAAAGAAAAAATATTTGAAATTAGAAAAAATAAGGAAAGCATTGTTATTGATGCAATAAAAATGAAAGAAGAGGAACTCAAAATGAAAGAAGAGGAACTCAAAAGGAAAGATGAGGAACTCAAAAAGGAGGCTGAAAGAATTCTTGGCCGTAAATTATTGATAGAGGAAGAAATAAAGAGGCAAGAGGAAGAGATAAAAAGTGAAGAGATAAAAAGAAAGAATGCTGAAAGAATCCTGAAAAAAAAGAAAATTCTGGAAGAAGAAGTAAAAAAAGAAGAAGAGAAAATTCGAAAAGATATTGAAATGTTGCCCAGTCGATTTTGAATATCCTCATTTATGCCACGGATGATGAGTCTCCCTTCAATGGATCGAAATTCTGACCCTGGACAACGGAGAAATTCGGTGAAGGATCATTCAATTTTTTCCCCGTTAAGTCGCTATTCAAACAACCGCAGGGCCTGAGGTCAAGTCTGCTCTTGACTCATATATGATTTTGGCAAGAGCCAAGAGCAGACCCCAATTTTCAAAGGCAAGCCATCGACACTGTTAAACGATTCATTTATGATAGAAACATGGGCATCACGCAAAAATTGATTTGAGAGAAGCAAAGAAAATATTGTCAGAAACAAAACAATAGAAGTTCAATTTGAAAAAAAAGGCATCTATGTTTTCATGGGAGGATATCATATGAAAGCCGTTGAAGCAGTCCTTAAAGTGGCCTCTGACGGATCAGCCGTCGTCACGACTGGAAAACCCTTGAAGCCCGGTCAGCATAAAATTCTCATCATCACGGATGAATCAGCGATTTTCGGGGGGAAGCGGGAATTGAAACAGAAAAAACAACTCCTGGACCTGAAGCCGGTTCATGTGAAAGGGTGGCCCAAAAACGCGACCTTCCGTAGAGAGGAGATCTACAATGACGATGGGCGCTGAGACCGTTTTTATCGATACAAATATCCTCATTTATGCAACGGATGATGAGTCGCCCTTTCATAAAAAAGCGCTGCAAATGTTGAATCGGTTCATGGCGGAAGGGGTGGAATGCGTCATCAGTCCGCAGGTCGTCCGGGAATATCTCGTGGTATTGACCCGAGGAATGGCGCCGGATGATCCGGCCCGGTCCGTGGTTTTCCAAAATCTGGAAAAGTTGATGGAGACTTACCCGCTTCTTGATGAAAACCTGGATACCGTGGCCCGTTTGCAGTCGATTATTCAAAGCTGCGGGATCACGGGGAAGCAGATCCACGACGCCAATATCGTCGCCGTCATGCAGGTCAATGAAATAAAACGGCTGGCGACTTATAATCTGGATGATTTTAGAAAATACAGGCAGTGGATCGAAATCCTGACTTTGGACAACGGCGAAGTTCTGTGAAGGATCATTTAATTTTTCGTTAAGCCGCTATTCACAAGCCTGGGGTCAAAAAACAAGTGTTTCCCCGTCATCCGGAATAACCGTTTTTGACAACAAGCCGTTTTCTTCAAGCGCTTCCTTTAGCTGGGTGCGGGTGGTCGGGCAGTGATTCAATGCCTCCAGGTGATTGGCGATCACTTTGCCGGGGGCTTGGCGGGCAAAAGTCACCAGTTCGTCCACGGGCATCAGAATCGGTTTTCCCGCGTCCAGCCGGGCGCTGCCGGACGCCATGACGGCGATATCGGGTTTTAGTTCCGTCAATGCGCGGTCCACATCCTCCGTATATACCGTATCTCCGCTGATATAGAGGGTCGGTTCATCGGGAATCCTTAGAAAAAATCCAGCGCCGTTTGCCATTAAATAACTGATCCAGCCGTGGCCGTGCCGCGCCGGGACCGCCGTAATTTCACCACTTAGAAATTTTTTTGGCCGCCAGTAATCCAGTGCTGTTTCGACATGGAGATGATATTTCCGGAGATAATCCGCATCCTGTTTCCGGCACGCCACCGGAATGGTGTTTTTCCGCAAAAAAGCCTCGCCGGCAAAATCCAGGTGATCGGTATGCTGGAACGCCCTTATGCCGAATGCCTGGCTGTGGGTGATCAGGCAATGAGTGACGTTGCTTAGAATCTCCGGGGCATTGTCCGGCAGGGGCACCAGGGGATTCATTCTGGCTTTGTATCGGATAACCGAAAACGGCGGCAATTTCCCTTTATCGCAGAGCATGGGATCAATCAGGATAAAATTTGTGCCTGATTCAATCACAAAGGTGGCGCTTCTCAGATGGTGTATTTTCATGGAGGGGCTCCTTTCGGCTATGAATTATGGAATGACTGTAGTAGATAGATGATAGGCGTGCAATGGCAAAAACACCGCATTTTCAGTAAAATTAGCCGAACCGGGAATTGAATTTTGACAGGAGCTATGAAAATAATCCTCACGGGGTTGCCCAATGCCGACAAATCAGATAATGTTGCATTATTTTAAGA
>PCSG01000152.1:4115-4257 GCA_002772195.1 Desulfobacterales bacterium CG23_combo_of_CG06-09_8_20_14_all_51_8
GTTTATTAATGATCCGGAAGGGGCGCAAGTCCCTGCGGGCATGCCCCCCGTTATTGATGCCCATGTTCATTGGGTTTATTGCGCTTACATTTTAATGAATTCGTCTCCACCGGGATTTCCTGACGTGATGAAATCAATGGCG
>PCSG01000289.1 GCA_002772195.1 Desulfobacterales bacterium CG23_combo_of_CG06-09_8_20_14_all_51_8
TTTGTATAAACTTACAAATTCCATGAGTGAAGAAGGATGTCTCTCATTCTGACATACTCTTCAGAACTCAGATCGCCCTTGGCAAACCGCATTTTGATAATCTCAAGAGAATCGTTTCTATCCTTGGTGTGGCTTTCATGATTGAACTTGAGCAAGTTTATAAATTTTAAGATCAAGTATCCAAGCGCCAGCATAATAACCCCGCATGCAAATAAAGAAAAAAAGGGGGTTGGGAAAAAATTATACCCACACATGGTTTTTTACCTCATCGTGTGATGGTTTGGGGGAAGGTAAAACCTTCCCCTTGAAATTTACATCACCAGCATCCCCCTCCGTATCCGCCGCAAGAATGATTGCAGTATCCATATCCGCGCGCGGGGAGTCCGTCGGCCTGCGCTTTTTCCCGGATCTGATTATGAAGCTTTGCAATCTGAAGGGAAAGTTGACCGGCGTATTCGGGGTCCGGATTCGGCTGTGACATTAACGCGTCATATTCCCCTTGTTTTGCTGCAAGCTGTTCTCTTAGACTTGCCGTGTCATTGAGAAAGTTTTGGTAGTTAGTATCCAGGGCGGTGTCGAAATTTGCATTTGGGTCCGCATTTGTATATCCACCCCCATACGGGTCTCCCATATAACCATTCCCTGCGCATGTCCACGCCATCACCTGTGAAGAAACCGTAAAACTCAGAAAAACAACCGCGACCATTACCAGTAAAGCTCTTTTCATTTTTGACTCCTTATTAATTATTGTTTTTGCCAAGGTTATTCCGGGCATTTTTCTTTACTTACTGCACCCGGCGTGCCAATATCCGTAATATGCTTATAACATATTAATAATATATACAAAAAATTTTAAAAAAATTGCGCATGGCTGATTTATTCGCTTGATTCCATGATACAGCATGTATATATTTTGCACATACCAACACAAAAGTGTATACAAAAGGCACAGAAGTTTATGTAACCGAAAAACCGACCGCGCGCCGGGAAAAGATGGATAGGTAAAAATGATGTTCAGAAAATCCTTTAAAAAAATATCCATGGAGACATACGGCTCTGCCTGAACCATAACAGGGGCGGTCATCATCCTCTTGATGATTGTAATGATATTGGCTGTCCGCAATATTCACCGGGAGAAACGCTATATGGCGGAAATCTTAGGTGAAAAAGGCGCAGCGTTGATTAAGTCATTCGAACTTGGCGCACGCACCGGGATGATGAACATGATGTGGGGGGGGATCACAGGTTCAGACCCTGCTTGAGGAAATCGCCCGCCAGCCGGGTATTCTATATTTCTTGGTTACAGATAAGAATGGGAGGATTCTCGCCCATAACGATAAGCAACAAATTGGACGCGTATTTTTTGACGTCTCCTCTTTTAAAGAGTCTATTCCGGAAACATCGGTTAAATGGCGTGTCAGGGAGCTTGCATCGGGTCAACGCGCGTTTGAAGTGTACCGGCATTTTCGTCCTTTTTCAGATGCCCGTCAGTCATACAGGAAAACATGGAATATGCCGATGCGCGAATCCTGCATGGGAGGGTCAGGAGGGGATAATTGGTGCTTTTGTTCTGACCGGGCAGGCGAAGGGCAGATTATCTTTTTAGGGCTTGATATATCGCCTTTTGAATCAGCCCAAAATGAAGACATAAAAAATACCCTGGTCTTATCCTCGATCCTGGTTGTCCTCGGTTTCGGGGGGCTTTTTTCGATATTTCTATCCCAGAAGTATCGCGCCACAAGGCGATTGCTTCAAGATACCAGCGCATTTGCCGATGAGGTCGTGACGAAACTTCCGGTTGGATTGATCGCCACAGACAGAACCGACAAAATCACCTTTTTTAATGAAGCAGCAGAGACAATAACGGGGCTTCGTCACAAGGATGTCCGGGAGCACGATCTTAAATCTGTTCTTCCCTGCACGCTACACGAGATCATAGAGCCTCTCATTAAAGGACAAAATATCCTTGAGCAAGAAATGGAATGTGATTTTCCGGTGCGGGCCGCTGTACCTGTAAGCGTCACGGCGAGCCGGATTATCGACGAAGAAGGAGATTTTGTCGGCAACATCCTGATGCTCAGGGACTTAGGAGAGGTCCGGAAGCTTCAGAACGAAATCCGGCGCAAGGAAAAACTGGCGGCTTTAGGCGGGCTTGCAGCGGGCGTCGCCCATGAAATCAGAAATCCACTGAGTTCCATTAAAGGGCTTGCGTCTTTTTTCAAAAATAAATTTGCCGAAGATAGCGATGACAGGGAAGCAGCAGAAGTGATGATCAGGGAAGTTGATAGACTCAATCGGGTCATCAGCGAACTGTTGGAATTTGCTCGACCGTCGAATCTCAATTTTAAACCGACGGATATACACAACGTGTTGGATCACTCTGTGCGGCTGATCCAGGAGGATGCCAAAACCAAAAACATTAACATTCTTTTGTCAAAAGAAGAGCATCTGCCGACACCGCTCATTGACCCTGACCGTTTTATCCAGTGCCTGCTTAACCTTTATTTAAACGGAATTCAGGCAATGGAGGATGGAGGAAATTTATCCATACGGGCGTTTTTGGGTAAGATGCAAGACGTTCGGATTGAGATTGCCGATACAGGGACCGGGATTGCTCCCGAACATATGGATAAGATATTTAATCCTTATTTTACGACCAAAAGCAGCGGCACAGGTCTAGGATTGGCCATTGTTCAAAAGATCATCGAGGCCCATGGAGGCCGGATAACCGTCAGAAGCGCGCAGGGTGAAGGTACGGTGATCACCATTTCCATTCCGCTAAATAAACAAGAAAAGACAGGAAAAAAAATTGAATCAGAACACGATAAACATTCTGGTGGTTGATGATGATTCCGGCCATCTGATGACGCTGAAAACCATCATCAAAAGTTGGGGCTTTACGGCAGAAGGCATTGATGATGGGATGAAGGCTGTGCAAAAAGTCAGGGAAGCGCCCTATGATCTCATCCTGATGGATGTCCGCATGGCTTTGATGAACGGGATCGAGGCGCTTCAACAGATAAAGGCGTATAACCCGTCCATACCCATACTAATAATGACCGCCTATTCATCCGTGGAGACAGCGGTTTCCGCCATGAAGGCCGGGGCTTATGATTATCTGACCAAGCCCCTGGATTTTGATGAGTTAAAAATGACCATTGAACGGGCCTTAGAGCACGTCGGTCTGAAGGAGGAGAACAAGGCTTTAAGAGAAAAGCTTGGATTGGATTTTGACTTAAAAAACATTATCGGCAAGAGTCGGCCCATGAAAGATCTGGTTGACATGGTGGCCATGATTGCGCCTTCAGAGGCGACGGTCCTGATTGTGGGCGAAAGCGGCACCGGCAAGGAACTGGTGGCAAGAGCCATCCAAGCCAACAGCAGCCGGAGGGAAGGCCCGCTGGTTGTTGTAAATTGTGCCGCGCTGACTGAAACGCTTCTGGAATCCGAGCTTTTCGGGCATGAAAAAGGGGCGTTTACCGGCGCGGATAAAAAACGGGAAGGCCGTTTCATGCAGGCGCACAAGGGGACGATATTTCTGGATGAAATCGGCGAAATGTCAATGATGATGCAGGCCAAGCTCCTGCGCGTCATCCAGGAGCGAGAAATCCAAAGGGTCGGAAGCGACCAGACGCTGAAGGTCAATGTGCGGATACTGGCGGCGACAAACCGTATTCTGGAAGAAGAGGTCGCCGCTGGCAAGTTCCGGGACGATCTGTACTACCGGCTTAACGTCGTCGCTGTAAAAGTCCCTCCTTTAAGAGAACGCATTGACGATATCCCGCTTTTGACCCATTACTTTTTAAATAAATACGCGACAATCAACAGAAAACAGATTAAAGGCTTTACCCCGGCTTCACTGGATATGCTTCTTAAATATTCCTGGCCCGGTAATGTGAGAGAGCTTGAAAACGCCGTCGAACGGGCGGTTATCCTTGCCCTCGGCGATTACATCAGCGAGAAGGAATTGCCGCTGAGCTTAACAAAATCATATTCTTTTGAACAAAAGATTCCCGAATCTCCAAAATCGGCTTCGGATGCCGTGTCTTTGGAGGATATCCAAAAACAAGCGATTTTAAAAGCGCTTAAAGAGACCGGGGGCAATAAAAGCGAGACAGCCCGAAAACTGGGGATCAACAGAAGAACGCTATATATGAAACTGGAAAAATTTGGCGTGAAATAAACAGCCACAGGTGATACCAGCAAAATCCGGAGCAGATTAAGAGATAAGAAATTGAATATCAATGTTCGCATAAATCCCTTCTCATTGGTAAGTTAGGCCACGATAAATGAAAATATCCACTATTCAAATTATTTTTGCTGTTTGTAACGGATATTCCCCCTCAATTGAGGCGGGATATGCCATATAATATCCTGAAATTATTTTTTTAATCTTCCAAACGGCAATTTTTTCTTAGTGTGTACATTTGCC
>PCSG01000342.1:0-774 GCA_002772195.1 Desulfobacterales bacterium CG23_combo_of_CG06-09_8_20_14_all_51_8
ACAATTAAAAACTATCTCCCAGAGCTTACCCGTTTTCTTGCCTTTTTAGGTGCCCGCGATGTTCGACACATCGGAGAAAAGGCCCTGAAAGAGTATCGAGAAAAAATTGCAGAACTCGATTGCTCCTACCAAACAAAAAATCTCCGAGTCTCTTCAGTCCGTTCATTTTGTAATTTTTTGAATGAGCATCATGGTGCTAAGCTGCAATGTCGCGATACTCTCCAATTCTTTCGAAATAGGAACGGACACAAGGAATTGAAACTCCCGTCACCCGAAGAACTTCAAAAATTTTTAGAACCTACTGACAATCCTATGCTCGACTGCTTCATTCGCCTCCTCCACGCTTCTGGCCTACGCGTAGCGGAAGCTATGAGCCTTGAGATAGGCCAAGTAGATACTCAATTCCCTATCCACGGCAAAGGAGGTAAACCTCGCCTCATCGTGTGTGATGATGAGACTGTGGCCCAGGTGCGCGCGCTCGAAGTGGGTCGTGAAGGGAAGCTTTTCCCTGTTTCCAAGCGATATATTCAACTAAAAATTCAGGACCGAGCGAAGGAATGCGTGGTGGATGTGAGCGCCCACACATTACGACACCTTTTCGCTACCAGAATGTTGAACCTCGGAACGGACACGAGAATTGTCCAGCGTATGTTGGGGCACTCCTCGATTCTGACGACCCAGCGCTACACACACGTTAGTGACCAGATGCTCGTCGAGGCATACAAAAAGACTTTGAGTACTCCAAAGTAATGGATGTATACTAGAGATATGTTG
>PCSG01000342.1:907-4421 GCA_002772195.1 Desulfobacterales bacterium CG23_combo_of_CG06-09_8_20_14_all_51_8
TGCCGGAACATTGGAAACCCTATTTTGATTTTGCATTAAAAGTGGGTCTGCGTCAGGGAGAACAAATAGCGCTGAAACTGGGGGACATTGATTTTGATAAAGGTTTAATTCATATCAAAAGGGCAATGACACGGGATGAAAACGGCGGAACGATAGAAGGAAACACGAAAAACAAGCATAGTCGGCGGACCATCAAATTGACGCCGGTAATGTTGGCTGCATTAAAATTGCAAAAGAAAATTCATGATCAATTTCAATGTGAATATTTCTTTTGCACATCAACAGGGGAAAGAATTGATTCTCCTAATTTGAGAAAGCAGATATGGATACCAGCGCTGAAAAAAGCAGGTGTGCCGTATCGTGAAATGAAACAAACTCGCCACAGTTTTGCCACAAACGCCTTAAGCTGCATGGAGAATCCATTATGGATCGCCAGAGTCATGGGGCACCGGGACACAAATATGATTATCAAAGTTTTCAGCAAATACATAAAGGATGCGACAGGCTCAATGGATGGAAATAAATTTGACAATCTTTATTCGGGAGAAAACGGCAGGATGGAGTAAGTCTTGGTAAAAAAAATTATGGCAAAATTATGGCAAAATTTAGCTAAAAAATTAAAAAAAATTACAGTTATGAGATATAACTCATTGATTTTATTGGTGGGCCGTGTTGGAATCGAACCAACAA
The DNA here is from genome assembly GCA_002772195.1 of Desulfobacterales bacterium CG23_combo_of_CG06-09_8_20_14_all_51_8. Taxonomy (GTDB): domain Bacteria; phylum Desulfobacterota; class Desulfobacteria; order Desulfobacterales; family Desulfosalsimonadaceae; genus SURF-3. The sequence continues at coordinate 1,598 of PCSG01000342.1, forward strand.
CCTACTGATTAAGAGTCAGGTGCTCTGCCTAATTGAGCTAACGGCCCGTATTATAAAAGAACGAGGAGAAAAATTTAAAGATGCTTTAAGTAGCAAGTTGCGTTTTGAATGTCAAATTGTTTTTGCCGGTTTTTTGCCGATATTCCCCGGTTTTTCGCCGCCACCCGCGAAAGAGGAGTTACTGGTCCGGCCAGGCGTATTTCTTTTCCCGCCTCAGGCGTTTTTTATTGTTTTTCCAGCTCAGGTCTTTTTCTTTTTTCCGGCCGGGATGTTTTTTCTCTGTTTTGTTGCCTATGGACAGGGAAAAAGTTCCGGCCTGGGACTGACGTCTGTAGATTTCAACGGGATCGGGTTTTTTCTCCGGCTTTTTCCCGGTAGTCGCTTCTTTCGGCAGCACCGGGCCGGTGAAGGCGTCCGGCGGAATAAAATCAGCGAGAAACAGCCGTTCCCCGGCATTCCATAACAAAAGGCCCTGTTCCCGGAGTTTTGCCGTATGAATGGTCAGCAATACCGGCTGGGGCGTCCGGCGGTTACCGATTGTTGTGGCCATTTCCGGGTCCCTGCAGCAGATGATTCGGGAATGGACTGTCGGCCGGATGCCGTTTTCAAGGACCGCGGGATAGGATTTTTCCGTGATGCACACGTACAGAAGTTTGGGAGGATTCTCGCAGAGCGTAATTTGGGGGAGCCTGGACAAATCTTTTGCCCGGATGCGGGTGTCATCGATCTCCACCGGCGGATCGGGATGCACCAGCCGCATTTCGTTAAGGGTGCTTATGCGCACATTCCGCCATCCGTCGATTTCCGTGACCGCCTGAAGAAATTCCTTGATTTTGATATACCCGTCATTATCTGGCACCAGGCCGAATTCATCTGGATTCCGACCGATTATGTACTCACAGAGTTTTGCAAACTGGGCGATCTGTTTCTGGCGGTTCATGGCAATGGATCACCATTTAAAAATTAATGCCTGGCCTTGCATCGTCCCCTTGACCGGGGGCCAGCCCTCTGTTATCATGACTACCGCTAATTTCTTTTGCATGTCAAGTTTTATCGGGGGATGCATTCAGGAGATATAATTGATGAAAACCTATCGAAAATCCAGTGAACTTTTCGCCCGGGCAAAGGAACTGATTCCCGGCGGCGTCAACAGTCCGGTACGGGCCTGCCGGTCCGTGGGGACCACGCCTTTATTTATCGAAAAGGCTGCGGGATCAATACTTACAGACGCCGACGGCAACCACTATATTGATTATGTGGGCTCCTGGGGGCCGATGATCCTGGGCCATTCTCATCCGGCCGTAATCCGGGCCATTGAAGACACATTGAAGCGGGGGACCAGTTTCGGAGCCCCGGTGGATCTGGAAGTCACACTTGCGGAAATGATCGTCCATGCCGTGCCTTCGGTGGAAAAAGTCCGCATGGTCAACTCCGGCACGGAAGCCGCCATGAGCGCTGTCCGACTGGCCCGGGGAGTGACGGGCCGGGATGTCATCATCAAGTTCGACGGGTGTTATCATGGCCATGCGGACACGTTCCTGGTGGCTGCCGGATCAGGGGTGGCCACGCTGAATATCGCCGGGAGTCCGGGGGTTCCGGACGCAGTGATCGCCCATACCTTGTCATTGCCGTATAATGACGCCGAGAGATTTGCGAGGGTAATGGAAAAATCAGGGGAAACCATAGCCGCCGTTATTGTGGAGCCGGTGGCCGGAAATATGGGTCTGGTGCCCCCGGTCCCGGGATTTCTGGAAACCCTGCGGGAAAAAACATTAAAATATGGCAGCCTGCTTATTTTTGATGAAGTCATGACCGGGTTCCGGGTGGCCTACGGTGGGGCCCAGGAATTATTTCACATAGGGCCGGACTTGTCATGTTTCGGGAAAATCGTGGGTGGCGGTCTGCCGGTGGGGGCTTATGGGGGCCGAAAGGAATTCATGTCCCAGGTGGCGCCGGAAGGGCCGGTATATCAGGCAGGGACGCTTTCCGGCAATCCCATTGCCATGGCCGCGGGTATTGCGACGCTCACGGAAATCAGAAAACCGGGCTTCTATGATCGCCTGGAACAAATCTCGGCCCTTCTGGCGCATGGCCTTGAACAGGCAGCGGCAAACACGAACACCCGATTGGCGATCAACCGCGTGGGGTCCATGATGGGGGTGTTTCTGACGGACCGGCCGGTGAAGAATTTTGATGACGCGAAAACCTCAAATCTGGAAAAGTTCGCCGCCTATTACCGGAAGATGCTGGAGCGGGGGATCTATCTGGCGCCGTCCCAGTTTGAGGCGACTTTTGTTTCTGCGGCCCACTCCGAACGAGACATTAGCGATACCATCGCCGCAGCGGAATCCGTTTTCCGGGAACTTAGCGCGGAATAATTATTGATCATTTGAAATCATAAATAAAGAGGAAGATCATTCAACGCCATGACATCTGTAAACGCCATACCGGAGGATGTGAAAACCATTCATCTGATTGCTGTCTGCGGCACGGCTATGGGGGCTTTGGCCTGCATGCTCAAGGACCTGGGATATGAGGTGACCGGTTCCGACGCCCATGTATATCCTCCCATGAGTACGTTTCTTGAGGGCAAAGGTATATCCATCGCTAAAGGCTTTGATGCGAAAAATCTTGCGTATCGGCCGGATTTGGTGGTGGTGGGCAATGCGGTGCGCCGGGACAATCCGGAATCACTGGCGGTAGAGGAGATGGGACTTTCTTACTGTTCCATGCCCCAGGCCCTGAATCGTTTTCTGGTGGGAGATAAAGAGGCATTGGTGGTGACCGGAACCCACGGCAAGACCACCACATCATCTCTCTTGGC
>PCSG01000367.1 GCA_002772195.1 Desulfobacterales bacterium CG23_combo_of_CG06-09_8_20_14_all_51_8
ATTTTAAAAATAACTTATTGAAATTATATATAAATTTTTTTACTTAATCGAAGTGGATAACCAGATTAAATTATTCATCGCATTGGTAATGGTACATAGAGCATTTTCAAAAAAAAGCCGACACGATCTCACGCCCAGAAATCGAAAAAAATGTGGCGTCCCAAGGAAATCATCGTTCATGAGCAGATAAAATATGATCCTGTCACCCCCCCGCATCCTTCAAAAATGCCCGAACGTGCCGGGGGCGGGCTTTAAAGATCGCATTCTATTTCACCTTTGAAAGCGATTTGATCTCCTCGCCGGAAACCATGAACCGGCCCTTCCCCATGTGGTGAATCGTGCGCGGTGCTTTCATGGCGGAGTTTATCCAGGCCTTGACCACTTCAAGAATGAAAAAATTGTACTTGGACACCAACTTGGTATCCACCACCTTGCATTCGAGGTTGGCGTAGCATTCTTCGATCAGGGGTGCTTGAACGAGTTTCGTTTTACTGGGTGTCAGCGCAAAAGCCTCAAATTTGTTGGTGTCCCGCCCGGAGCTGTTTCCCACCCCCACCACCTGCTTGGCGATTTCCACGGTCGGGATATTGATCACGCATTCTTTGGTGGCCTTCAGGATGCTGAATGTATAATTTTGGCTGCTGATCACACAACCGATCATGGGCGGCTCAAATTCCATCATGGTATGCCATGACATGGTCATGATGTTCGGGCCGGTTTTGCCCTGGGTGGAGACCATGACCACGGGTCCCGGCTCAAGGAGCCCATAAACTTTGGATAAGGGGTATGATTTTTTTGTCATTTCAAATATCCCTTTCAAATCAGGGATTGGTTGTGAACAGAGATTAAGAGTCTTAATTTGTAACCCGTAAGGCTATGCAGCAAGAAGGATTGATTGCCTTAAAACTCCAAATCATCTGGCTCTTGGTTTTGTTTCAATAATTCTGCCTCAAAAAATGCAACCGTTTTCCCTTTTTCAGTATCAATAGGGAATAATTCCTTCAAGCGCGACAAGGCGTCATAACCATCTGGTTTGGTCTCATCATAAAATTCCTGGATCAATTCCCCAAATTTAAGGATATCCGGCTCTATTCGGCAGGCAGAGATCAAATATTTTACCAAATCATCTAAAATATTGCTGAATTCATGAAAATAAGCCAAATCATTTAAAATATTCATGCAGGTGGGTGATTGATCGAGGCCAAAAAACAAAAGAGCCTTAAGTCGATCACTGGCTTTTTTAAAGTATTTTCTGATCAAAGGACGATTTGCATTTTCAGACTCCCGTTCTTCCAGATAAGCTGTTAATATCCGTTCAGAAAGTTCTGTTTCTCCTTCGAAATATGCAATCAGGCATTCCTGTCGTTTATTTTCAGAAGACGCATTGTCCTCATCTATTTTTTCAAGGTCTTCTTCTTCGAAATATATAAAACCGGCTTCTTCCATTTTCTGGATGTATTTATCCGGGTATTTCCGGAAAACTTGATTGACTCTGTCAATGGTCACTTCATTTTTTAACTTCTGGTAATCATCCAGGGGGTTATTTTTTTTAGACATGATTTGAAATTTCTGCATTATGGGTTTAAGTAAAAAACCAACGGCGAGATTCAACTCGTCAGAAATTGAATGTCAAACCCCGAAACCAGCATGTTACTTTATGTATATAAATAAAATTACCATCAATCACAATCGATTCCCATCACAAAAGGTTTACCCCTTTCATCTTTCGATTCTCCAGAACACAGATGCGCTGGATCTGAAAACGCCGGTAACGATTTTTATCGGAGAAAACGGCACTGGCAAGTCCACGCTTCTGAAAGCCATCTGCGCGAAGTGCAATATTTATATCTGGGAGGGCGTCAGCCGGACCCGCTATGAAGCAAATCCATTTGAGGGCAAACTTCAGCATGCACTGGATGTTCACTGGGTGAACGGATCGGCGACAGGCTCCTTTTTTTCCCCTGAACTGTTCCGGAATTTTTCTCAACTGGTGGATGAATGGGCCGTCAACAGTCCCGGTATTCTGGAATATTATGGCGGGAAATCGTTGTTGAGCCAGTCCCATGGGCAATCGACCATGGCCTATTTCAGGTCCATGTATGGCCGGAAAGGACTTTATTTTCTGGATGAACCGGAAGCCGCGCTGTCCCCCGGCACGCAACTGGATCTGCTTGCCTTATTAAATGAAAAAAGCCGCAACGATGCGCAATTTATTATTTCAACCCACTCCCCTATTCTCATGTCATGCAAACAGGCAGAAATTCTCAGCTTTGATGGCCCTTCTATCCAGCCCATTGATCTCAAAGACACATCGCATTACAAAATTTATCATCAATTTGTTAATGAGATATAGCAGGGATAGCTTCAAACGCCAGAGGGAAACGGGAGAAATTCTTCGGTCTCCCTTATTCATGCCGCCCACCTGGGCCTTAAAAAACCCGTAAAGTGTTTGAACGCAGCGAATCCGGTTTAAATAATATTGACAAAAGATTCGATTTAATGCAATTTGAATATTAAATATTCAAATTGTAAGGATTTTCTATGACCCCCAGACTACTTGAAAAAAACATCAGGAAAGCAGCGGAACAGTATCCGGTCATCACCGTTACTGGCCCCAGGCAATCGGGAAAAACCACCCTCATTCGAGCGCTGTTTCCGGATAACGAATATGTTTCACTGGAGGAACCGGAGCTGAGACAACTGGCGAGTGAAGACCCTCGCGGTTTTCTTGCTCAGTTCAGTGGAAAAAATGTAATCCTTGATGAAGTTCAACGGACACCGGATCTCTTTTCTTACATCCAGACTCGTGTGGATGAAGTTGACAGACCGGGGCAGTTTATCCTTTCAGGTTCCCAAAATTTCCTTTTAATGAAAAATATCAGCCAGACCCTTGCCGGCAGATGTGCAGTTTTCCATCTGATGCCGTTTTCCCTTAATGAACTGAGACAACTCCCTCATCCGCCGATAGAAGATATAGGGCAGAATATTCCGTCAATCCCCGAGCCGGAAAATGGAAAACTTTTTGATTACTTGTTCAAGGGTTTTTATCCACGAATTCATGACAAGAAACTGGACGCTCAGGAATGGTTGAAGAACTATACCCAAACATACATAGAAAGAGATGTCCGGGATTTGATAAATATCGGGGATCTTGAATCTTTCAGACGTTTTATGGGCTTATGTGCCGGACGAGTCGGCCAGCTTCTCAATTTAAGTTCGCTGGCATCTGATTGCGGAATCACCCATACAACAGCGAAAAGGTGGTTGTCTGTTCTTGAGACCGGTTTCATTACCACCCTGTTGCGCCCGCATTATCAGAATTTCAACAAACGTCTTGTAAAATCGCCAAAATTGTATTTTCTCGATACAGGTCTTCTTTGCTATTTGCTGAGAATCCGCAGCCCTGAAGATCTTCTTCTAAATGCTTCCCGAGGAGCCATATTTGAAAATTATGTAGTCGCTGAATTATTAAAAAGAAGGCTTCATGCTGGACATGAACCGGATATTTATTTCTGGCGCGATTCAACAGGGCATGAGTTGGACATCATCATCGATTTGGGCAATCGCCTCATACCCGTTGAAGTCAAATCCGGTCATACCATCGCCAAGGATTTTTTTAAGGGGTTGGGTTTTTGGAAAACCTTGTCCAACAATACTTCCGTGCCAGCGGCACTGATATATGCAGGGAACCGATCTCTTTATCAACTAAACACGGCTGTCTATTCCTGGTGGAACTTTTAAGAATATATCCCAGCATGGCATTTTACCGCTGATAACGATATTGTGTCTCCCAAAACCGATCAGGTCTTATGTCCTGAAATTGTCATAGCGACACGCTTAAGGATTTCCATCCTGATTATATTTCTTGTTGCGCTTCTTCAAAAAAATCATGAAACTTGGGGCCTTTAAAATAAAATTTTCATACAATTTTTTTTGCCATAATTTTGCCATAAATAGATAAAACCATGGGTAAAAGCAAGTAAATCTGGTTATATCAGTGGAAGGAAAAATGGTTTTATGTTATTGAATTATTATGCTTTTATGTTATCTATCATTCCCAATGATTACTATTGCTTACCATACTAATACTAACTCTTAATCAGTAGGTTGTTGGTTCGATTCCAACACGGCCCATCAAAATTCCTTGCTCTGGATACTCCAGGGCTTTAATATCCAAAAGGAGGTTAAATGAGAAAGTACGAAACAATTATTATCATCGATCCTGATTTGGCAGATGAAGATCGGAATTCAGTTTTTGAAAGACTCAATGACCTGATTCCCCAACAAGGAGGGTTTCTGGTCATGCTTGATGATTGGGGCGCAAAGAAGCTAGCCTATGAAATCAATAAAAAGACCCGCGGTTATTACGTTCGTCTGGAGTACTGTGGAACCGGACCCCT
>PCSG01000074.1:0-832 GCA_002772195.1 Desulfobacterales bacterium CG23_combo_of_CG06-09_8_20_14_all_51_8
CGCACACCTTCTGGTTCCTGCCCAGCGTGGCGTCGTGTCATGCCATGTGCAACCTGCTGAAGAAGAGGCAAAACCGTTTTTATCAAGATTACAAGGTGATTGTGGCGGCCGGGAGCGCCGCCGGTATCGGGGTTGCGGCACTGCCGCCCGTGCTGGAGGGTATGGACGAGCCGCTGAAGACCAAGACGATCACGCTGTCATGCGGCAAGCTGACAACCGGCGTAACAGTCAGGCCGTGGACCGGGATTCTCATGCTGCGTAATTCATCCACCCCGGAAACCTACTTTCAGGCCGCCTTTCGGGTGCAGTCCCCGTGGACAGTCATAAATCCAGACGGTGCTTCGCCGAACGAGGAGCAGATCATCAAAGAAGAGTGCTATGTCTTTGACTTTGCGCCGGACCGGGCCTTGCGGCAGATCGCCGATTACAGTTGCCGCCTGAACGTCAATGAAGCGAATCCGGAAAAGAAAGTGGAGGAATTCATCAGTTTCCTTCCTGTCCTGGCCTATGACGGCAGTTCCATGAAGCAGATTGACGCCGCCGGGATTCTGGATATGGCCATGAGCGGCACGACCGCCACCCTGCTGGCGCGGCGCTGGGAAAGCGCCTTGCTGGTGAATGTGGACAACGACACGCTCAGGCGGCTCATGGACAATCCTAAAGCCATGGAAGCCCTGATGAGCATTGAGGGCTTCCGCAATCTGAATCAGGACATCGAGACCATCATCAACAAGTCGGAGGCCGTGAAGAAGGCCCGCAAAGAGGCCAACGATGAGGAGTTGTCCGCCAAGGAGAAGAAGGAACTGACGGATGCGGAAAAGGAATACAAGAG
>PCSG01000074.1:975-5797 GCA_002772195.1 Desulfobacterales bacterium CG23_combo_of_CG06-09_8_20_14_all_51_8
ATATTTTAAAATCAGTGACCAGATCCAGGGATAAAAGAATCTGGGAATCCCTGTATTTTTCTTCAAATTCCATGGAATAAAAATAAAACCACTTGTATTTTGCTGAACACGACAGGAAGGAATTCAATTTGAATGAGAGGGCATTGGTGAGTTCCGCGCGTATCTGGCGATTGCCGAAATCAAACCGCTTGATGGAATAGAAGGTGTTCAGATTAAGCGTATAAGTGAGATTTTCCAGCAAACCATATTTCACGTCTACAATTGTTTCAATACCTGAAAATAGCGCTTTTTCCGGATCCTGCGTCTGTTTTTCAAAACCAAGGCCCATTTTTCCCGTGATATGCTCTGTTTCAAATAACGCTCCGAAGGTTTCCCTGAATAGCAGGGGCCTGAGGTTATCGGTTTTTTTGACAACCGTATCCACCTGAGATTTGTGATACGGGTTCAAAACCGGCGACAGGTTATACGTATAAAACAGCGTGCCCCGGAGAAGATTCTGAAAATACTCATCATTTTGGCGTATATAATAAATATAAGGCGTTAGAATCAATTGATGACGCTGATTGTAGATGGTCAAATCGATTTTATCTTCCAGCCCCCATTTCTGATAGGTTTCATAGGGTTTGCCCGGCGGAATATCAATGCTTTCATTTTTTGAAACATTGGAGCGATCATAAAAATTGGACAGGGATACATCCATCAACATTCTGAAGCGATTGTCCAGATAGCCGTAATCCTCGTTGGCGATCACGTGCTCGCTCTTCAGATCCTCCGTTATCAAATCCGAGATGGTCTGCCATGAATTTTGATACGGGATCTCTCTGTTAAAGCGTTTTGCCAGCAGATCATATACGGATTGGGGAGAACATATTAAATAGCGCCTGTTTTCATTGATGGGGTATCCCTGTATCGCATCGCCATCCGTTCCGGTAATGACGAGATCTTCCTGATTGAGAGCGACCTGTTTAAGCTCGCTTCCTGAAAGTTTGTAGACAAATATGGGGAACTCATTATCTACCATTTTCAGGATATCAAGATAGGCGAATCTTCCGGAGACCCTTCCCAGGGAAATAGACCCTTTTTCCAAAATGGAGACTTCCGCGCCGAACCGATGTCTCATTAACTCCGCCACGCGGGTGTCATCCACCTCCACATCGCAACAGGCATCTGCGACAAGTTCTCTCTCCCCTTCCTGGATGAACCGGTTTTTCCAGATAGTCAGCCGGGTGGCAAACTCGATATAGTTTTTTTCCGGGGTGGGAACGTATGCCGGCGAATGAAACTTTAATGTTTGCACGGCAAGACGGTCCCCGGAAGAAAGGGTCAGGCGATAGTATCCATAGGGGTTTACCAGCGAAACGATGGATCTTCCCGAATCGATATCCACCCGCTCGGCTTTGGCGGCGTAAAGTTCGCCGGTGGCGTCGCCCCCGCTGATACACAGGGCGATTTGGGGGTATTTTTTCATCATCGCGAGATTGTCTGAATACGGATGCCCGGAAAGAAGAACAATATAATCCGTGCCTTCGCTTTGGATCTGGTCGATCAAGGGCTGTAAGGACTCATCAGCATTTTTTAACGTGATTTCCAGAATTTGTTTTTCGGCGATGTCAAAAAATCCCTTTTCCGATGTGATGCCGATAAACGTAAATAGCTTATCTTTTATTTTTACCTTGAAATAAGGTGGAAACAGCGGGGTTCCATTTTTTTCAATATTGGCGGAAAGCAGATGGGTTTTTTTCCCGTTTGCAATAAATTCCAGATTGTTGACCCCGATATTTAAGTCATTGGCGGACACAAGCGTGGCCGCGCAATCAAAATAATCAAGAAAATCCATGGTTACCGAACCATATGAAAACCGCGAAAGCAGTCCGGGATAAAATGCATTGCCAAGATCGATATACAAATCCGCGGCGCTCTTTTTCCGCTCCTCGATCAATGACTGGGCCATCACCAGCATTGGGTCTTCCTTATCCTGATTTTCGGGGGCGGCGGTAAATCGGCCGTTGAGATTGGATGTCAGAAGGAGCATTACTTGTTCATCGCAAGTCGCCGGAACGGGAGTAAACGCTAAGATCAACATCCAGGGGAGAAAACACAGGATGGTTTTTCTAAATATCTGATTAATCGATTTCACAGGCGGACTCGATTCAATTTATTTATTGGTGGTTATGGGCTTCGCCGGCTCTGGAGCGGGAGGGAGATTCTTGATCAATTCGGCAATTTTTGCTTGTTTTTCATCAATATCCGCCTGCAGTTTCCGGTTGGAGGTTACGAGTTCCTGATATTCTTTGTCCTTACGCTGGAGGGTTTCATCTTGTTTTTTGACGGCGCCTTCAAGATGGACCGCCAGTTCATTGGCTTTTTTTAGAGTTTCATCCCGTTCTTTGACGACGCTTTCAAGATGGACCGCCAGTTCATTGGCTTTTTTAAGGTTCCCCACCAGTAACAGGATGGCCGCATCCTTTTCCTGGACCATTTGCTTGACGGATGCCAATTGCTTTTCCATTTCCATCATCCGTGATGCAAATTCCGCTTTCAATGAATCCCGTTCCGAATTGAACGAATCCGACTGCGCTTGCAGCAGTCCTTTAAATTTTGTGATTTCGTCGGCGTTTTTTTTCTCAAGGGCCATATTGATGTCGGTTAATTCGGCGATCGTCACATCGCTTTCCCGCTCAAGGGACTCAAAACGAAGGCAAAGGTCCTCATAGCTTTCATTCATCTGCGCCATATCTTCATTATATTTCTTATTTACAGATTGAATTTCGGCGTTCAAATTTAAAACCTTTTCATTGAGCGTTGCCACGTCAGACTTGTACCCCATGTTTTCGGTTTTTAAAACCTCATTTTCCCTTAATGCGAGGTCCAGATTTTTATTCATCATGCGATTTTCCGCCTTGATATGATCTTCCGGAGTGTCTGGGCCGCGCCCCGGAATCGACGCGCAGGACGTGACCAGGCTTAATAGAAAAAAAAGAAATAATAGTTGTCTCATGAAGGCTCCTCTTGTTGGTAAGGTCTGTGTTCTATATCCCTTGTTTCTCTTCGGCCATCAACTCCTCAAACACTTTCCGGGTCTGTTCAACGGTGGTGTTGATATTGAAATGCGTGCGAATGCGGACCCTGGCGTTTTCCCCCAGTCGTTTGCGGGTTTCGGGGTTCTCGTAAAGGTCGATGATGGCGCGTGCCAGGGCCCGGGGATCGCTGGGGGGGATCACAAATCCGGATTCCTTGTCCGTCACCAGTTCCGGGAGCCCCCCCACATTCGTGACAATGGGCGGAATGCCGTAGCACATGGCTTCGATGACGGCCCGGGAAAGGCCTTCGCGTTTGGTGGACGGCATGACAAACACATCTCCGGCGGAGATGACTGCGGGCGCGTCATTGCGGAACCCGAGCAGGTGGATGCGGTGGCGCAGGGGGCTTTCGTTGATCTGGTGGATCAGTTTTCGATTTTCCGATATTTTCCCCATGAGAATGAAATGCACCGGGAGTTCCGGCGGGAGGAATTTTGCGGATTCGACGATCACATGGGCTCCTTTGTGGGGGCGGTCCCGGCCCGCGAAGGTGACCACGAAATCGTTTTCCGATATGCCGAATTCGGAGAGATCGGCAGGGGCGTCCTGGTACCAGGCCAGATCATGGCCTTTGTAAATGGCCACGGCCCGGCCGGGTGAGAATTTCATTCCCATCCAGCGCATGGCGTTCAGGTAGTCCCGGACGGCCCGGCAAACGCAGATGATGCGGTTGACCCGGGGGTTTAAATGGGTGGTCCAGGAAGCAGGTGAGAAAAAGTTGATATTGCCCACCATACCCCGGTAGGTGACCACCTTGGCCGTCCGCCCCGCCCGGGACAGGATCAGATTGGACGTGGCATGGTTGTTAAAACAGTAGATGATGTCATAAATCTTGCGGTTCAGAATCTTTCGAATTTCCCTCATGCCGCCCGGCGAGAACCGGGTTTTTAAAATCAGCGGATAAAAGATGATCCCTGATTTTTCAAGGCGCGGGTGATATCGGCCGGTGGGGTTGCAGGCCACTTCGATATCCACGCCGCTTTGCCGGAGCCGGATAAACAGCTCGGTTTCCGGCAGATCGCTGCGGTCGGTGATGGCAAGGACGCGATAATTTTTCATAGGATCAGGACGCCCTTTATTCGATTGCCCGTGGAGCGGCGGGCCTGTAAACGGACAGGATCGCCGCCAGCATGACAAGATAAAAAGTTATCAGCATGTTGCGGTTAAACAGCGTGCCGGTCAGGGAAAACAACATGTAGCCCGTGATCAGGTAAACGCCGCACCAGGCCATATCTCTTGATCCGTCGTCATCTCCGGCGGTTCGGATGGCATGGATGAGGACTGCCAGCGGCGTCAGAAAAAACGCCAGCAGAATCATCAGGCCGGCAATGCCGTAGGATGTCCACATGTTCAGGTAGAAATTGTGCGGCTCATCGAATATTTCAACGCCCGGCGCGATCTGGCCGGTGTTGACCCGGTTGGTGACGATCTGTCGGTAGCCTTTAGGGCCCACCCCGAAAAACGGATGATCCTTGATGATGATCGCTGCTTCCATCCACATGCGCAGATGATGGGCTTCGTATTCGCCGATGTAATTCACGCGCTCATGGTTTTTGATAAAATCCCTTGCTTCATCAATGCCTTTTTCAAACCGTTCGGCCAGGTACAGGTGGGGAAACAAAAACAGCAGAAACACGAAAATAGCGGCCATGGCAGAGATGACGATTTTTGCGTTAAAACTTTTTAAATGCTGTCTGATCTGGAAAATAAAAATGAGAGTTAGAAACGGGATCGTGATCACC
>PCSG01000074.1:5848-14765 GCA_002772195.1 Desulfobacterales bacterium CG23_combo_of_CG06-09_8_20_14_all_51_8
AACAGGGGCAGGAGGACCAGTTTTTTATTCATTTTATAGAAAAAATGATACCCGGAAAGGCTCATGAAAGCGAGAGCCACGGAAAAATATCCGAACAGGCAGGGATTGTAGGGGCCGATAATGCGGTCTGAAAAATCAATGGAAATAGCGGCAAACAGGGCATAGAGGCCGGAGGCGACGGCCCCGGCGAGAACGCTGTACCATATGGTTCCCTTTGCAAGTCTCGACTGGACGAACAAATAATAAATCGGAATGATGGTCAGCATCCGGATCTCATGATCAATATGCAGTTTGAAAATCGAGACTCCGTCCAAGAAATTATGGGCAAGGATCATCATCAGGCTGAAGATAAAATATAATACAAATACGCCCATGATTACTTTTTCGGAAATGATATATTCAATGCGTCCCTGTTGAATGAAGGCATAAATGCCGATCAATGTGAGCAGCACCATGATGCTGCTGCCCGCGTGTTCCATCAGATTGGTGAAGGCCGGTGTGATCAGGATCAGGAAAAGGGTCGTCGACCGGATGCCGTCCGGGATGGTTTTTATTTTTGTCATGGGCGTGAAGGTACCTTTAAAATTTATGGTTCTGTTGGGAGTTGCATGCGTCCGGGGGAACGTCTTTCATGACGGGTCGAATTGATAATTCATCAGTTGGATTTCCCTGGCGAACAGGTGCGCGATTTTTTCCTGGTCATCCGCATTTAAAACATCCCGGTAATGCCGCCGGTCTTTTCGAAAGGACGTCTTGGCCCGGGGCAGGAGCGGGGTCTCCGGAAACCCCAGTTTCTGACCGACGGATTTGAGTTCCGCTTCAAGATTCTCAAAACGGCAGATCCGGTCCACCACCACTTCATCATTGATGGTATAGAGCCGGTATCCGTATTTATGGAGGAGCAGCGGTTCGCTGGAACGGATGAATTCCGAAACCGGAGGCCGGGGTTCGGATTTATGGCGCCAGTAATAGAAGGAAATAATGCGGTCCCAGGGGTCGCGCTCAAAACAGAATTTATAGTAATCCTTCCAGACGCTTTCACCCACGAGAGATTTGATTTCCGCTGCGGGAATATGGTGGTAAAACCGGGCTTTCTTTTTTTGGCGCTGGATCAGGCGGTAGATGTCCCGGAACCGGTAGTCGTAAAACGGGGCCTCCCAGTTCTGGGGGCCTGGATAGTGGAGCTGTTTTCGGATCTCTTCGTCCCCGGGATCGTTGGGCGTTATGATATCATCTTCCCCGCAGAATCTGGCCAGCGCGATTTCAATGCTGGTGCTCGCGGTCTTGTTGGTCTTGATGAAGATAAATTTATATTTATGGGAAATGATCATGTACCGGACCTTTAATCGCTCCGCGTGTTTTTTCCCCGCCCCTTTCCGATAAAGAGAACCGGTTCTGCTTTTAGCACATCTGTTCTACAATTTCCATACGCATGAAATTTTTTTTTCATTCCGCCCGTGGGGTTTCATAATGGTTATTACCATCTAATATTGTTGAAAATTTTATTTTGATTGACACAAAACAGGCGGCTTTATATGGTTTTGACGCACGAGGCAAAGTGGAGAAAAACATGACAAAGGTATCCGAAAAAACCTATTCCCTGTCGGTGATTATTGTCGCCATGAACGAGGCGGACCGGATCATTCCCTGCCTGGATTCCGTGGCGCCCATCGCCGATGAAATCATCGTATTTGACAGCGGAAGCCAAGACCGGACCGTTGAAATATGCCGGAAATACACGGATAAGGTGTTTGTAACCCCGGACTGGCCCGGAGACGGCCCCCAGAAACAGCGGGCCCTTGGGAAAGCCGTCTGCCAGTGGGTGCTGTGCATCGACGCAGATGAAGTCCTCACCCCTGAGCTGAGGGAAGAAATCCATGCGGTTTTAATCAGCTGGCCCGTGGAAAAAGGGTTCAAGCTCAAATGGCTGCCGGTGATCTTCGGGCATAAATTATATCACGGACGCAGCGCCAGGGCTCCCCTGCGGCTGTTTCAACGGGAGGGGGCCGGTTTTTCGACGGCGGTGATCCATGGAAAACTCACTCTGGCCCCGGGACGGATCGGCAAGCTCAAGGGCCGGCTTCTGCATTACACCCACCGGGATTTTGAGCATTATCTGTATAAAAACCGCCTCTATGCGTGGATCGGGGCGAAAAATCGGTTCGAGGCCGGCAAAACCGGGTTCGGCCTTTCCGGCGCGGCCTTCCGGGCCCTGCTCACATTTATTGTAGTATATTTTCTCCGCCTGGGATTTTTAGACGGTCGGGTGGGGTTTCTGGTGGCCGTGATGTACAGCCAGAGCAGTTTCAATAAATACGCCGGGTTATGGACATTGCGCCAGGAATCGGCTATGAAACAGGCGGCAGCCATGAAAAAGAAGGCCGGGGATTCGGGGGATAGGTGAGAAATTACCTTTTCTATGTCAGCCAGCTTTATGGGTTTGCCGTTGTCCGGCCCCTGCAGAGCGTCATCCTTGCGCGGGGGGATAGCGCGGCCTGGTTTTTTGATGACCCGGAAAAACTGGCGCCTTATCTGCGGCCCGGGGAAAAGCAGCTTAAAACCGTCGCGGAAGTAAAGGCATACGATCCCTGCGCGGTGTTTGTTCCCGGCAACGTGGCGCCGGATTTTTTTCCAGGCATCAAGGTGGAATTGTTTCACGGGTTTCACGCCCGAAAGCGCAGCGACGAGCGCGGGCATTTCCGGATCCGGAATTTTTTCGACCTTTACTGCACCCATGGGCCGGATACGACCATTCCGTTCAAGGCACTTGAAAAAGCCAACGGGTCTTTTGAGGTTGTGGAAACCGGGTGGCCCAAGATGGACCCTCTGTTTGAGGCGGCGGCTGGTCCCCGGCTTGAAAAATCCCGGCCGGTGGTCCTGCTGACATCGACGTTCACGCCGAGTTTAAGCGCGGCCCCGGTGTTGTTGGAGACGGTCGCCCGCATCGCAGCCGCCGGGAACTGGCAATGGCTGGTGAATTTCCATCCCAAAATGGACTTGGCGGTGCTTTCCGCCTATCAATCCCTTGAAAGCGAGAACCTGGCGTGCGTGGATACGGATGACGTGATTCCGCTGTTAAAACAAGCCGATATCATGGTGTCTGATACGTCTTCCATCATTTCGGAGTTTCTGCTCCTGCATAAGCCGGTGGTGACGTTTAAAAACCGGGCCCCGGGTCCGCAACTGCTCAATATTACGGAGCCGGAAGACCTGGAACAAACAATCGAACGGGGACTATCCCGGCCTGATGAGCTGATAAAAGCCATCACGGCCTATGCCGATCATATTCATCCCTACCGGGACGGACGCTCCAGCCTCCGGGTGCTGGCGGCGGCGGACAGCCTCGCGGATCGGGGCACCGGGCATCTTCGGCCAAAGCCCGTAAATCTCATCCGGCGGCTGAAAATCCGCAAACAACTTAGGTATTACCGGTTTTAGCCTTGACAATTTTTTCGGGAAAACGCTAAGAAATTTTTATAACCTTCATGCCCGAATGGGCACAACGAAGGATGAAAATAAAGACTTAGCTTATTTTTCCTGCGCCTCAGCGACTCTGCGCGAGATATGTTTTTTCTCCCGCAGGGACGCAGAGGGTTTTTTATATTTTCATATAAAACATCATAAAAAGAACAAAGGAAGCGACAATGAACCCGTTAGCAAAAGAACTGAACCAAGTCATCGAAACCGGCAACCCGAACCTGATGGCCATGCTGGCCGACATTGGCAAAAATCTGTTTTTCCCCAAGGGGATTTTGGCCCAGAGCGCCGAGGCCAAGGAAAAAGCCCACCGGATCAACGCCACCATCGGGATCGCCAAAGAAGGCGGTGCCACCATGGCCCTGCCGTCTGTTATGGCCAGTATTTCCGCCTTGGGTGCGGAACAGGCTCTGACCTATGCCCCGTCCTTCGGCATTCCGGGCCTGCGGGCCGCCTGGAAGGACGCCATTTATGAAAAAAATCCCTCCCTGAAGGATAAGGCCATCAGTCTGCCGATTGTCACCTGCGGCATTACCCACGGCATCAGCGTGTTCGCCGATGTCTGGGTGGACCCGGGTGATGTGGTGATTCTGCCGGACATGTTCTGGGGCAATTACAATATGATTTTGAATGTCCGCAAACATGCCACCATCAAGCATTTTAAAATTTTTACGGAATCCGGCGGCTATAATACCGAGGCGTTTGCGGCAAAAGTCAAGGAAGAAGCCAAAACCCGGGACAAGATCATCGTGCTGCTCAATTTTCCCCAGAACCCCACGGGCTATACCCTCACCGTTGCCGAAGGGAACCGCGTGGTTCAGATTTTGAAGGAAGTAGCGGAATCCGGCACCAACGTGATCGCTGTCCTTGATGACGCCTATTTCGGCCTTTTTTATGAGGATGATGTGATGAAAGAATCCCTTTTCGCCCAGCTCGCCGGTATTCATCCAAGGCTTTTGGCCGTAAAACTCGACGGGGCCACCAAGGAAAATTATGTGTGGGGGCTTCGGGTGGGATTTGTCACCTATGGGTGCGCGGTTACGACGGATGCGAAAAAAGTTTACGATGCGCTTGAGCGGAAAACAGCCGGGGCCGTGCGGGGCAATATTTCCAATGCCAGCCACTTGAGCCAGTCCATTGTCCTGGCATCCATGAAAAGCGAGAATTTCGCGCGGGAAAAAGCGGAAAAATACAAAATCCTCGAAGCCCGGGCCCGGAAAGTCAAAGCGGTGTTGGCGGACCCCAAATATAAAGACGCCTGGGACGTGTATCCGTTTAATTCCGGCTATTTCATGTGCATCCGTTTAAAGATGGTGAAGGCGGAAGCCTTGCGGGTCCATCTCCTGGACAAATACGGCGTGGGACTCATCAGTCTGGGGGACACAGACCTGCGGGTGGCGTTTTCCTGCCTTGAGGAAGCCGATGTTCAGGTATTGTTCGACACAGTACTTCAGGGGATAAAAGACCTGAGCTGATCAGGAAAGCATGGAAGCAATGACGGAACAGGCATTATCCAAAAAAAATGTTCTGGAGTTTATCCGGGAATATTTCAACACGGTGGTTCCGTTTAATATTCTGGTGGGACTCCATGTCACCAAAATGACCCCGGAAGTGGTGGAAGTGCATACCGCCATGCGAAAGGAGCTGATCGGCAACACGGTGCAGAAGATTCTTCACGGGGGCGTGGTGTCCACGCTTCTCGATGTAGCCAGCGGTCTGGTGGCCATGGCCCAGTCCATTGAAAAGCTGGATGATCTGACTCCGGAAAATGTGGAGATTCATCTGAAAAACGTGGGCACCATCGACCTGCGCATTGATTACCTGCTGCCCGGCCGGGGGGAAGAATTTACGGCTTACGCCTATGTGATCCGGCATGGCAAAAAAGTCGTGGTCTCCCGGATGGAACTGGAAAATGAAAAAGGCGATCAGCTCGCCGTGGGCACCGGGACGTATATTGTGGGGTAGCTTTTTTACTCATAGCCGACCGCCACCAGAAACAACCCCCGGGCCGGGGCCGTGGCCCCGGCCCGGTCCCGGTTTTTCGCCTTAAGGATTTGCTTGAACTCATCCGGCGTGGTTTTTCCCATGCCCACATCTACTAACGTCCCCACCAGGTTCCGCACCATATACCGCAAAAATCCGTCGGCGGTGATCTCAAAAAGGACAAAACCTTCCGATGTTTTTTCTACGATCGCATGGACCACCGTCCGGACGGTATGGGCTTTCGGGCTTCCGGTCCCCTCAAAAGACTTGAAATCATGGGTGCCGATGATGTGTCCTGCGGCCTGGTTCATGGCGTCGATATTTAGTGGTTTCCGAATGTGCCAGGCATACTGGCGGCCGACGGCCAGGGGAATCTGCTGATTGTAGATCCGGTACTGGTAGGTTTTGGTTTTGGCGGAGAACCGGGCATGAAAGTCATCGGATACTTTTTCACAGTCGAGAATCACGATGTCATCGGGAAGCAGGCTGTTTAACCCGGCCAGGAACCCTTCCGCCGGAATGCGGCTTTCCGTCTTAAAGCTGGCTACTTGGCCCAAAGCGTGGACCCCGGCGTCGGTGCGGCCGGAGCCCTCCACCCGGACGGGCTCCTTTGTCATCTGTGAGAGGGCTTTTTCAATGGTTTCCTGGAGGGTGACGTCTCCGGCCTGGATCTGCCAGCCGTGGTAGGCGGTGCCGTCATATTCCATGATGAGTTTGTAGGTTTTCATAAGATGATATTGACAAAAAATTTCGGTAAGTTCAATAAGAGAAGTCAATTCGGTTCAACGCTCAAAATTCAAAGCTCACGCATTTAGTTAAAAATTCGGGAGAAGCATCATGTGCAGAGGATTTCAGGCCGCCGGGATCCGGGCGGGGATCAAGAAGAATCAGGCAGAGGATCTGGGGCTCATCGTATCTGAAGTGCCGACGGCGGTGGCCGGGGTATTCACCCGAAACAAGATCAAGGCGGCCCCGGTCTTGCTGGACATGGAGCGAGTGGCCGCAGGCACCTGCCGGGCTGTCATCGTCAACAGCGGCAACGCCAACTGCTGCACGGGTGAGCAGGGGATGGAGGATGCTGTCCGCATGGCCCGGGCTGCGGCGCAAATTCTTGGGTTGCCCGAAGACCAGGTGCTGGTTTCCTCCACCGGTGTTATCGGCCAGTATCTGCCGGTGGAAAAAATTGAAAATGCCCTGCCGCGGCTCGCGGCCGCCTTGTCGCCTTCCGGATTTCTCGATTTTGCGAAAGCCATCATGACCACGGACACCCGGTCCAAGATGCTTTCGCGGAAGGTTGAGATTGCGGGCGGTTCTTTTTCCATGATCGGGATCGTCAAGGGCGCGGGCATGATCCGGCCGGACATGGCGACCATGCTCTGTTATGTGTGCACGGACGTTGAGGCGGATGCGGCGGCTCTGAAAAAACTCCTGACCCATGCCGTGGACCTGTCCTTTAACCGCATCACCATTGACGGGGACACCAGCACCAATGACACGGTGCTGGTTCTGGCAAACGGCCAATCAGGATTGTCTATTAAAGACGCGCCAGTCAAGGCTGCGTTTCAGAATGCCCTGGAAGTCATGCTCGTGGATCTTGCCAAAATGGTGGTCAAGGACGGGGAAGGGGTGACCAAGCTTGTGGAGATCAAGGTCATGGGCGCGGCCACGGATGCGGATGCGAAAAAAATGGCCGACGCCGTGGCCCATTCCAATCTGGTCAAAACCGCGTTTTTCGGTGAAGACGCCAACTGGGGCCGCATCATCGGGGCTTTGGGCCGGGCCGGGGCCGAACTCGATCCCGACGCCATCGACATCTCCTTTGATGACGTGTGCCTTGTGAAAAACAGCCGCTGGCAGGGGATTGATGCCGAGGCGGATGCGACCAAAGTCCTGAAACAGCCGGAATTTTTCGTGACCATCGACGCCCATATCGGCTCCGGGACCGCATCCTGCTGGACCTGCGATTTTTCAATTGATTATGTGAAGATCAACGCGGATTATCGGTCTTAAAAGGTAAATGATTTTCCCGCAGAGCCGCAAAGACGCTGAGTCTTATTCCTTGCCATCCATCTGAATTCATTTTAAAAGAATATGCTTAAAGGGGAGGCTATGTGTGTTATTGAGAAACCATATAAACTTAGGCGTCTGAAATATGCGGCCTGCTATCGAGTTTGAACAGCAAGGTTCTACGCTGCTTCTTCTGTACACGGCCCGCGACGACGATTCATGGGTATATGACAGATTTGATCGCGGCGAAGACCTCCTTATTAAGGGAACCTTCCACTTCCGTCGCGAACACCTCCTCGCTCAGCAATCAGCGGATGCACCGAACGACGAGATTACCTTCGTGGACTTCGAGCCCCTTCGTTTTAGGGTGGTTCACTTGGAGGGAGAGTACTTTTCGTTCGATCCCGAGGTCTTACCCATCGGGTACCCATTGCTCATTCACCGCGATGCGCAGATGACTTGGAAGTGGTTTACTGCTGAGCAACGTACTTCCATCTTCCGCGTCATTTCAGAAATCAGACCTAAGCGAATCGTCATTGGTGGAAATGAACCTGATGCTATTCCCGAGGCCGAATTCGAGAAACTGATTACAAACTTTCCAACAGGTCATGAGCTCAAGCGGTACGTCCTTGCCAGGGTCGCCGCAGTTGTACGCGAGTTTTCAGAAACGCAGGTCGACGCAGAACGTCTCTTCCGCAAATACGTAAACAAGCGCCTTAGCAAACGAACCGTCGACATCGTTGGTCTCTTTCGGAGGGATGAGGAAAAAAAATATCGCTACCTCCTCGATCGGCTTTCCACGATGTTGGCGGTGGAAGAGACATACCCAGAAGCAGCTTGGCAAGCCGAGATTCTCCAGATCGTCCTGCTGCTAAACCCAAAGTACATAAAGGCCATTGAGCACGGGCCGGTTCGGGATGCTGATCGAGGCACTACCAGAGAAATCGACATTCTATTGATTGATGCATCGGGTAATGTTGATGTAATCGAGATCAAGAAGCCCTTTAACAAGTGCATCGTTACTGAAGGGCTGCACAGGGATAACCACATACCGCTACGAGAGCTTTCGGGCTCTGTAATGCAGGTTGAAAAGTATCTCTACTACCTGAATCGGTGGGGTGCTGAGGGCGAAGAGGCATTGACTGCGAAGTATCGAGAACAATTGCCGTCTGGATTCTCCATCAAGATAACAAATCCCACTGGAATCATTATCATAGGCCGTGATAACAAACTCACCGAAGCGCAACGTCGAGATTTTGAGGTGGTGAAACGGAAGTACAAGAACATTGCTGACATCATTACTTACGATGAACTACTACGCAGACTTGATTTCGTTATTAAGCAGTTCTCCGCTGACGCCTAAGGAACTGTTCAAAAATTATTCATTCTTTTTAATGGAGTAATTCCACTCACCATGAAAAGATTCCGGGTGATGGCAGAGGGCTTTCAT
>PCSG01000128.1:0-1603 GCA_002772195.1 Desulfobacterales bacterium CG23_combo_of_CG06-09_8_20_14_all_51_8
AGATTCCGGTTGGTGGCGGCGATGATGCGGACATCCACGGAAATAGGGTGGCCTCCTCCCAGCCGTTCAATGCTTCTTTCCTGAATCAGGCGAAGGATTTTGGCCTGGATGGACATGGGCATGTCCCCGATTTCATCTAAGAAAATGGTGCCGCCGGTCGCCTGTTCGATTTTACCCACCCGCCGGTTGCCCGCGCCGGTGAAGGCCCCTTTTTCATAACCGAACAATTCGCTTTCCAGCAGGGTTTCCGGAATGGCCACACAGTTAATGACCAGAAAGGCCTTGTCCGACCGGCGGCTGTGCTGATAGATGGCCCGGGCCACCAGTTCCTTGCCCGTGCCCGACTCTCCGCGGATCAAGACCGTGGCATCCGTAGGGGCCACGCGTCCGATGGATTTATAGACTTCCTGCATGACATCGCTGCGGCCGATAAGCGCATCCGGAACCGCGGCATCCGGCCCCACGTCCATTTCCACCCGGGACCGCATAAGACGGCCGGCTTCCAGGGCCTGATTGATGAGGTTGAGCATCGCCGGGATATCAAAGGGCTTTAAAATATAATCAAAGGCCCCGAGCTTGGTGGCTTCGATGGCCGTGTCCGTGGTGCCGAAAGCGGTCATGATAATCACCGGCAGGGTGGTGTCCATTTTACGAATTCGGCCGAAGGTTTCCAGGCCGTTTATTCCCGGCAGGCGCACATCCATGATCATCAGATCCGGAACCTTCCGGCGGACCTCCTCGATGCCGGTCTCGCCCGTGGGCGCGGTCCGGATGTCATATCCTTCTTCCTTGAGAAGTTTTGCAAAACTGATGCGCAGTTGATCATCATCATCAACAATTAAAATCGAACTCATTTTCAAGTCTCCTCGGATGCGGGCAGCGTGATTACGAAAGTGGTTCCCTCGCCCTCTTTTGAGTGCAACGTCAGGGTCCCGCCATGTTCCTTGATAATCCGCACGGCGATAAAAAGCCCCAGACCCGTGCCTTCGGGTTTTGTGGTTTCAAAAGGCTCCAGCACCCGTTTCTGGACTTCCTCGGACATTCCCGGCCCATTGTCCATGACTTTCACCATCAAGGCCCGGCCGATATTTTCCGCGATGGCCTCTTCTTCCATGATGACGATCTCCCCGCCGGTTTCCATGGCTTCACAGGCGTTGACCATCAGGTTCACAAAAACTTCCTTGAGCAGGGCCGGATCACCGTCCACGGGCGGCAGGTGAGACCCTTGTTCCCGCACCACCGTCACTGAATGCAGCTCCAGGCGGTAGCTGAGCAACTCCAGCGTCGTGTCAATAATTCCGGATATGTCCAGACGCTGTTTTTTGAGCTTATGGGGTTTGGAAAACTCCAGGAAATTGCGCACAATATTATCCAGCCGGCGCATTTCTTCGGCCACCACCTCGAAGTCCTCCTTCTGAACATCGGTCAGGGAAAGATTCCGTTTCAGGGAAAAGAGCCGCATATTGATGGATGTCATGGGATTCCGGATGCTGTGGGCCACTTCCGTGGCCAGCCTGCCCACCAGGACCATTTTTTCGGAATTGACCAGAAGTTCCTGGCTTTGTTCCAGCTCCGACCGGGTCCGGTTCCTATCGTCCATCAG
>PCSG01000128.1:1616-2887 GCA_002772195.1 Desulfobacterales bacterium CG23_combo_of_CG06-09_8_20_14_all_51_8
GTGCTGAGCACCCTTAATTCATCACCTGATCCTGAAAAATTTTTTGTCTCAGCCGCTTCCCGGGACAGGCGGCGAATGGGCGCTAGAATCTGGAAAACCATCACAAACGCCAGGAGAACGACCAAAACAAGAGAGACGGACATGAAAACAGCAGAGAACAGGAAAATGCGTTTCAGCCGGAGATGGCCGGCCGCCTGCACTTGTTTGATGTTTGATTCATTGGCTTCCATGTATTGGTTGCAGAGTTTGTTTAATTCAAAAAAATTTTCCCGCACTTTTCAGTGAAGGGTCTCGCCGGCGCTCCGGTCCCCCTTCTGATATAATTCAATGACCCGGTCCTTGTCTGCGACATATTTTTCATATTTGCCCTGAATCTGGTCCAGCAGGTCCTTTTGCGCCGGATTCTGATCAATGGCCTGGGCCTTGTTGAGGGAATTCAGGAAAGCCTGTCGATGGAGGGCCAGTTCGTTGAGCCATTTCGTGTCTCCATCCAGAAAAAAATAAGTGGCGAGCCCTTTCTGATTGGTCAGTTCGGTTTCAATCTCCCGGGACGCCTGCAATAGGGCCATGTGTTCCACGATCACCTGGCTCAGCATCTTATTAAACTGATCCACATGCCAGATGGACGTGAGTCCCATGCCGAAGGTTGTGCAGAGCAGCAGAAAAAGAATCCCAAAAATCCGGGGGGAAAGCCCCATTCGTCGCCACCAGGTCATGGGCGAAGCTCCCTTTTAAATGATGCGGGGTTTGGGCCGCAGTCTAAAAAATTTTGATGATCCAGTGTCCGGCTGGAATCGCCGGTGCGTTTCGGCCGCTTAGAAAAATTTTTCCCAGTTTCAAGCCTTTTTTTTAAAAAATCAAGAACTTTTGCCGTCGGTAGCAGTTTTGACCAGGGTTGTATGCCTTGGTCTGACGGTATCCCGGACTTTTTTAAAATTATGGCCCGGGTTTTGCTTTAATGGAAACGATAGAGATGAGTTTATTCATCCATTTCATCCACCCATGAACCCATGAACCTCGGAGGCATCTATGAACGAAACCATGCGAAGCAGTTTGAAAAACAAGGCGGATCAATATTTTCCGGGCATGTACCATGAAACCATGCCCAAAGTGTACGATATTGTCAAATCCGCGTTTAAGGAGTGGAAAAAAGAGCGCACATCGCCACCCCGCCATGATCCGCTGATCTGCATCTCCCGGAAAATCGGCGTTGGCTCCTATGAGATCGCGGAAATGGTGGGTAAAAAAATTTCCTGCCGGGTCTATGACCG
>PCSG01000128.1:2906-13739 GCA_002772195.1 Desulfobacterales bacterium CG23_combo_of_CG06-09_8_20_14_all_51_8
ATCCAGTCCGAAAACGAGGACAAGTCCATCAAGGAATTTCTGGACGAGCGCTGTCCCACCGGGTTTGAAACCCTGCTGGCCAGAATTTTACGGGAAAAGGTGTTTAAAAGCGAGGACACCCGGCTGTTGTTTAAAACCATTTTCGCCATCGCCAATCTGGGGCCGGGCATATTCGTGGGCCGGGGCGTCCATCTGATTCTGCCCCGGAACCGGGTGCTGGCGGTGCGCCTCACCTGCAGCGATAAATTCCGCAGCCGGCGGGTGGCGAAAATGCTGAATATTCCGGAACCCGCCGCTTCCACAAGGCTGAATCACCTGGATCTGGAACAGAAGAATTTTTTTAAAAACGTGTACAACCTGAAAACCGCCCACAAAAACGAATTTGATATGATTCTGTATATGGATTATTTCAAGAGCCCGCGGGCGGCGGCGAGTGTGATCGCAACGGCTTTTGCGGAGAAATTCAAGGGGCATAAGGCCCTGTCCGGACTGACGCCGGCATCACCGGAATAATATTCGGGAAGAAATTCATTTTGTGACGACGACCGGGCCTTGCATTTTTACATAGTGTAAAAAAAATTGGCATCTGGTCCGGAAAAATTCACAGCGGAACCTTGCTGTCATGGAACAGTTGTTACAAAAGGTATTTTATGTTGCTTACAGAGGAACTGGACGACATTTCGACCCGACAGAGCGGCCGAAGGGACACCGCCCCCAACGAAAACCCAATGCCCGGCCATGAAAAAATTTTTAAGATGCGGCAACATGTTTTTGAGATGATACAATCCGGTTTTGGAGGTGATCATCCATCCCTGGTGCGACCCCTGCCAATTTCCCGTATAGCGGACATAAGTAAGCGGCGTGGTCATATCGCGCATTTCAATCATGTCGGCAAGACCAGGAAAACGCTGGTCGATCATGGAAACCACCCGGTCAAGGATATATTCCTTCTCTGCTTGATATCGCCGCCTATCTCGAATGAAAGGTTCCCAATAGGCCATGTTCGATGGGATTAGGATTTTTACCAGTGTTTTGCCGGGAGGAGCCGCGCTGGGATCGAAATTATGAATACGGATTCCCATCCGGGTCATTTTTTCACCGGCGATGACGAGCGGTTCTTTTACCGGAAAGTATACTCCGGTAGAATTGCCCAGACCGAGGTCGAAGGTTTGTTTAAGCCCTAACGATATGTAAATCAAGGGGGGGAAGACGGGATATTTTTCATACAAACGCCGGATCTTCTTGTTCAGGAATTTGCCTTCCAGCATCTTGAAAATCGTCGTGTGTCCGTCTGCGGCGGAAATGACGTAATCCGCACGATGCTCAGTTCCATCCTCCAATTTGATCCCTACGGCACGCTTCTTTTCAACCAGTATTTTGGACACCCTTGACTCGTAGCGGCATTGTCCTCCCAGATCCCGGTAACGGCGTTCAATGGACTTCGAAAATTCAAACGAACCTCCCAACGGATAACCGGATGTTTTTTGGTGAAGCATGGAAAGGGACATCATGAAAAAATAAACCGGCGTTTCCGGAAACCATATATCCGCAAATAACTCACGAAGCAGGGGGCTTTGAAACCGGGTGGAAAATTCCCGCATGGATACTTTAAACCATTTCCGAAAAAATCCCAGGTGAGGAATAATTTTGAGAAGAACACGCAGTCCTTCGATCGGACCGTATAATTCAGGGGCTTTGAGAATCGGCGGGTTAAAACCAAGGCAGCGGCGCACCCCGTTGATGAATTCCGTGATCAACGCGCAGTCTTCCGGCGCGACAGCCAGCAGGTGTTCTTCCAATTTGTCAATATCGGAATACAGCGTGACGGATCTTCCATCCGTTCCCTCAAAACAGATATAGTCTTCATAGCTTTCAAACCGCCGTCCCTGCAAAGCCCCCAGTTCCGTCCAAACCTGATAAAATTCAGATGGTTTCGCGCAACCGACCAGTACATGGACGCCGCCGTTGATATTGTAACCATTTCGGTGCCATGAGGTGCATAGTCCGCCGGGTCGTGTATGCATCTCAAAAATCCGGGTGCAAAAGCCATTCATCTGGGCATAGCATCCTGCCGATAAACCCGCGATGCCTGCCCCGATGATAATCACTGATTTCTTTTTCACTGTACCCCGTCCTTACCTCGGAATGACCATCGGATTCATCAGGAAAATGGTCGCTGCCTCTGAGCGGGCGCTTCGCGATTAATTGCCGATAATAACGGGCATGCCCATGAGGGGCCAGAGGATTTTCACGGCAAAGGCCACCACGATCATCAGCAGGATGCTGGCGGGAATGCCGTATTTTAGAAATTCGCCGGGGGTGAACATTTTGGAGTTATAGGCGATGGCGTTCGGGGCCGCGCCGATGAGCAGCAGAAACGGCATACCGGCGGTCACCAGAGAGGCATAGAGAATCACCTCGGGGGCCACGCCGAGATAGGGGGCGATGACCAGGGCCACCGGCAGGGAGATGGCGATGGCCGCTACGTTCATAATGAAGTTGGTCATGATCATGACGAAAAACGCGATGCTCATGATGAATACAAAGGGCGGCGCAGCCTGGAACATGACTAGCCAGTTCACGGCCAGCCAGTTGGCGGCCTCGGTCTTCCACAGGCAGAACCCGATGCTCATGGCCCCGGCAAACAGCAGGATGATGTTCCAGGGAATTGCCTCAAGATCCTCGATGTTTAAAATATTGGTGATGAAAAACAAGATGGTGGAAACCAGAATGATGGCGGTCTTGTCGATGGGTTTAAGGATGGGCACAAACGACCGCAACGCCAGCACCAGAATACAGGAAAAAATGATGATGGATGCCACGATTTCATTCCGGGTCAGCGGCCCCAACTCGGCAGAGAGCCGTTTGGCCTTTTCCCGAAGCCCGGGGATGGTTTTCTTTTCGGGCTTTAGGACAACCATGAAGAAAACCCACAGAAGAGCGATCATAATGACGCCGACCGGCAGCATGTAATAGGAGAGTTCAAAAAAACCGATATCCTTGCCGCACATGTCCTTGAAAAACCCGATGGCTACCGCGGCACGGGCCGCGCCCAGCAGAGTTATGATACTTCCCGCACCGGCCACATAGGCCATGCCCATGAACAGGGCCTTGCCGAATTTGGAAGGTTCGCCGTCCTCGCTGTATAGAGCGTAAATCGAAAGCAGCAGTGGATAGATGGTGGCGGCCACGGCTGTATGGGCCATGATAAGGGTGAGGGCGCCGGTGACCACAAAACATCCCAGCATGATCATGCTGGTTTTCTCTCCCACAATGGCCAGCATTTTATAGGCCATGCGCCGGGTGAGCCCGGTCTTGGTAAACACCATGCCGATGACCACGCTTGCTAAAATAAACAGCACCGAGGGGTCCATGAAATCCTTGAACGCGTCGTTGGCGGAGCGGATCAGAAACATGGTCTGCATCACGCCGATCATGATGCCGGTCACGCCGATGGGCACCACCTCAAATATCCACCAGGTGCTCGCCATCAAAAATACCGCCAGCGCTCCCTTGCCCTCCTTGGACAGGATAAAATGTTTGCCCTGGGGGTCAATGGCGTCCGGCCACGCCGGAGAATAATAAACAATAAAAAAAAGCCCCAGACCGAGTAATATAAAAAAAATGCGTTTAATATCGAGTTTTTGTAATACCGAGGTTATTTGTCATATCTCCTGATTGATTCCTTATATCGTGCACGCCTTGATCTGTTCAAAGACTTCCTTGAACACATCGACCAGCCGCAGTATGCCGACAATGTCACCCTTGCTGGTGACCAGCAGGGACTGGTGTTTTCCCATTACCAGTTGATGGATGGCCTGATCCAGGGTGGCGCTTTCATCCACAAATTCTCCGGCCTCAGGGGCATACATGATTTCCTTGACCCGTATTTTTTGGGCTTTTTTGCAGATAGCGCTCATGGGATCATCCCAGAAGCGATACTGGGCCAGGAGGTCCTTCAAAAAATCAGCGGAGAATCCCAGATTGGAAATGGCTTTCATTTCCCCGATTTTTTTATATTTGGGCTCAAGGCCCATGAGCACATCGAGCTGGCTAAGTTTTCCGGTGATGTTGCCGCTTCCGGCCCGGACCAGGATGGCCCGGTGGGTATACCGACTTTTTTCGTATTCCGCCTGGGCTTTTTCTAGTGCCAGCACCGCCTCAAATAAATTGGCGTCTTCGGAAACAACGGCGTATTCCGACAGCGGGACCATTAACTCCTTGACTTTATGTGATTTCATATTCTCCTCCCCTGATTCTTCGGTATTTGGAAAAACCATTTGAATTCAAAAAAAGGACAATTACTATGGGAAAATGGATTAATCAAGCGGAAACGCAATGGGCATCAGGAGGTCGAAATAAAGGCGGGGAAGGCGGGCGGGCTTTTTTTTGAAGCGGAAGCCGGCGAAGAAAAGACAAGGCCGGATTTTGCAAAGAAGCGGTTTGTCCGGGTGCGTAAAATTTTAAAACAGATGCGTGGGGTTTTTAAAAAAGGAGCTTCGCGGTTTTTACATTCTTTTAACCACTGAGCGCACAGAGGTCACAGAGAAGAGTCCATGTTATAAAAGTTTTCTCCGTGGTCTCCGTGCCCTCTGTGGTTCATTTTTTTGGGAGGGCGTCTGTCTTTACCAGCCTTTTCGGGTGAGAATGTCTCTGATGCGCTCCTCGCTCTTTTTTTCCACCAGGATGATTTTTTCCGTTTTGGCCTGTTTGATCCGCTCCACGATGGTGGCCAGGTCCGCGGGTTTTTCGATGAGATCCATGGCCCCGAGTTTCATGGCCTGGATGCCTTTTTCCACGGTGGCATGCCCGGTCAGCAGGATCACCTGGAGGTCCGGGTTTTTTTCTTTCATGATTTTTAGGGTTTCCAAACCGTCCATTTCCGGCATCATCAGGTCTAGAACGACGGCATCATAGGATTCCGCGTCGATTTTTTTGATGGCGTCTTTGGCGGAAGAGGCGGTGGATACATTCATGTCCCGTGTTTTCAGTCGCTCCGAGAGAACATCTAAAAAATCCTGCTCATCATCCACGATTAAGACTTTGTCCGTCATGATCATTCTCCTTGCTATATGTTTTTTAAGGTATTTGAACTATCGAAAGCAGCTCCGGACCTATCATCCGGCGGCCGGATGTTTCGGAAGACCGGATGCTTCTAAAGAAAGCTTAACTGAATCATACCCTGATTTTCATCCGCCTGCAATCGGCAATTGAGGAGTTCAAGCATCCGGCGCACCGGTTCCGTCTGAAAATCATTTAAGGCGACCTGGGTCAGGTTCGCAAAACCCGTAAAACTGATCCGGGCTCCGGACTCTGATTTCTCCGGTCGTATTTCAATGGCTTTGGCATTTCCCGGCCGGTTCACGGCAAAATCTAAAATCAGCCAGATCAGGTTTTTCAAAAAAAACGGGTTTGTCTCGGCCATAACCGGGCTGTCTGGCAATGCCGCTGTTACTTTAAAGCCCCGGGTTACGGTGGTGCGCTCCGAAAGGGTCCTTATCAGTTCGACCAGGACGTTTAAATCCGTCTGGGTCCAGGGATCATCCAGGCTGTGGGCCAGCCGGTTCATGTTTTTCACGATGGCGTCGGAGCGTTTTACCTGCTTGAGCATGCTGCCGGCCAGGGTTTCCAGGCGGTTGATGTCCAAATCCCTTCCTTTTTTCGCCATCAGCGTCAGGTCTTCCAAGAATCCGGCGCTTTCGTTCAGAACAGCCAGGGAGTTTTTGATTTCATGGGAAATGGATGCGGACACTTTGGAATAAAAGGAAAGTCCTGCCGCCCCTAACGGGTCGATTCTGCCGGTCATGATCCGCCTCCCTGCGCTTTCCTGTCCAGGGCATCGTTGATTTTCCGGATCAGGTCATTGATGTTGATGGGTTTCATCAGATAAAATTCCGCCTCGGCGCTGCCGGCCTGGTAATCTTCTTCGGAGCCATGGCCGGTCAGGTAGATGGTCTTGATGCCGGGCTGTTTTTTCTCAAGGATTTTTTTGAGTTCCCGGCCGCCGACCTTGGGCATTTTTACATCCAGCACCGCCAGGTCATAATGCTGCGTGTTGACCAGATTCTCCGCATCATGAGCATTGGTGACCCAGTCCGCAGTGATTCCTCGGAGGGAAAGGCGTTCGGCCAGGGTGGCCACGAATTCTTCCTCGTCGTCAACCAGGAGTATGCGCATGGGGTTTCTCCTTAATGTTTTTGGCATGTAACGGAAGGGTGATGACAAACCGGGTGCCGACGCCGGGTGTGCTGCTCACCTCGATGGCGCCGCCGATTTCCTGGATCAGGGAATAGGTGATGGAAAGGCCCAGCCCGGTGCCGCCGGTGCGGGTCCGGGTAGAGAAAAACGGTTCGAAAATTTTTTTTAAGTCTTTTTCGGGAATGCCGCAGCCGTTATCCGCCACCGTGAGACGAACCCGGTCGTCTTTCATAAGGGAGGCTGCGACGTTCAGGTTTCCGCCTTCCGTCATGGCGGCAAAGGAATTGTTAAACAGATTGAGAAACACCTGCTGGAGTTTTCCCCGGTCGCTCTCAAAATCCGGAATATTTTTCGCCACGTCGATGGTAATATGAATATTTCGGTATTCGGCCTCTTTGCCCAGGAAACCGATGACGTCCCGGATGATGGTTTCCAGTTTGACCGGCTGAAAGCTGACATCCATATGCCGGGCGAAACTTAGGAGCTGTTTGGTGATGGCACCGCACCGGGCCACGGAATTATGAATGGCGTCCACCAGCCCCGTGAGTTTTTCGTCTTTCGCGTATTTATCGCTGAACTGGAAAATATCTTTGATGAGCCCTGATTTTTCATTGATGATGGCAAGGGGGTTATTGATTTCATGGGCCACACCCGCGGCGAGCCGCCCGATGGACGCCAGCTTGTTGGAATATTCCACCTGATGCAGGGTTTTAATCCGTCGCTGGTCGGCGATATAAATATTGTTGACGAAAAATGTCGCGAACCCGATGACCCCCACCATGACGATCAGAATACCCACGGAAAGAAAAATGAGTATTTCCACCCGGGTCTTATGCCAGGATTTCATCAGCTCGTTTTTATTTTTGGCGATCATCAGGATAAAGGGCGTATCCGGGACATAGGCATATCCGATAATAAAGTCCCCTTCATAGGGGTCATGATAATCCAGGGTTTCGGTTGAGGGTGAAAATGGCGGGATGGGAATGGCGATTTTTTCGAATGTCTTTTCGTGATGCCGGGCCGGGATCTGCAGCTCGCCCTGGGTATTGATGATAAAGGCATTGCCCTGGGCGCCCAGTTCAAGAGTCGTCATCTGATCATTCAATTGGTCCGTATCAATGGCGGTGCGTAAAATATAAAAGGAGCCGTTCGGCAGTTCATGGGAGATGGCGATTACCAGATGGGGCACGTTCCGGAAACCGAGAAACACCTCACTGATGTAAATACCGCGGTCAACGACCTGGCGGAACCATTCCTGGCCGCTGTAATTTTTGTCCGTCAGGGAATAGGGCCCTACATAGGCGATCTGCCGGCCTGTGGCGTCGATAACGCCGATATCGCTGATGCCGCCGAAGGATTTTTGCAAGTTTTCCAGTATTTTTTCAAGACGCGCCGGATCGATCAGTTCCTCAAAAGTGTTATCATGGACGATAAAATCAAGGGCGGATTTCCGTTCCAGCAGAAACCCCGAAATGGTGCGTTTGGTATTGGAAACCGTCCGGGAAGTCCGGGACATGGTGTCGGATTCCACGGCTTTTCGGGTGACGTTGTAGTCAAACCAGGTGATGGCCAGCAGGGGCAGAATGGCGGACAGGGCGGTCAGCATCACCGCCGACCGCCACAGCCGGCTGTAATTGAACATGTGCTGGTAGAGCGGGCCTTTGCCGGAACTCCCGCCCCATAAAAATTTGGGATAAAAATTTTTCAGCAGTTCTTTCATAGGATGATGGGCGCAACCATAGGGTTTCCTGTTCTGGACATTGCCATAAATCAGTCTGTCGCCGCGGTTCTGGCCTGTTTCTGTTTTTGAACTTTTTCATTGGCCTGTTTTAAGGTGACGCTGAGCAGATCAATATCCACGGGCTTGTGCAAATAGGCGAACGCCCCGAGTTCCATGCAGACCTTCCGGTCGGCCTCGGATCCGTGTCCGGTGAGGATGATGACTTCAATTCCCGGTCGGCTGGCCTTGACTTTGCGCAGCACCTCTATGCCGTCGATGCCGGGCATTTTCAGGTCCAGAATCATGACTTCCGGTTCTTCCTCATCCACCATGGTCAGGGCGGACTCGCCGTCATAGGCCACGGCCGATCCCATATCCCGCAGGATCAGGCGCTCGGACAGGGTCTGGACAAACTCCCGCTCGTCATCCACCAGAAGAATTTTCGACGGCATCTGAAAATCGTATTTCCGATAAATATCCGGCTTATAGAAGGTTTGCCCCACCGTGGTTTCGATGCCGGCAACGCCCGGAATTTTTTCCACAATCTGTTTCAGCTCCTCTTCCAGGCGGGAGAGCATGAGCACATGTTCATTGATGGTGATGCGCACCGTGCCGTTTTTGGCGTCAACGCTCACATCGTGTCCGGCGTTTGCCAGGGCTTCTCCGGCTTTGGCCGCCAGTTGGAAGTCGGCCACGGCCTTCTTTGAGGCCGCCGTCGCCTGCACCACGGGTGAAGCCGCGTGCTGGGTGATGAGTCGCACAGATTCATCCACGCCCATTTTGTCCGTGGGGATCATGATGTCATAGGCATCGGCTGCCCAGGGGTCGCCGGCGCCGAGAACCGTTTTGACCCAGGCGCTCATGTTTTCATCCTGTTTGCGGATGAGAGAGGCGGCTTCTTTTTCGGAAATTTTTTCCGCTTTCTGGGCCGCTGCTGTCCGTGATTTCATGTCCGCGATCAGGCAGACCCGGAGTACGTGGCTGATGGTTTTCGGAATCAGGATCCCGGATGCGCCGGAAATGATCAGGTTATCGTTATTCAGCAGAGATGAAACGGCCAGGCGCAGATACGCTACGGATCGCTCTTTTTCATGGGTGAACTGGTTGAAAATCGATGTTTTGGCGGAAAACGCCCCGGTGATTTTTTTTTCCGGAAGGCCCGATATCTTTCCGGCTTCCGACAGGATCCGGGCGTCATCAATGACCGGGTATCCGGTCTGCTCCCGGCATTTTTCGATGATCGGAGCGCCATCGCAGAAAGCGCCGCTGAAGAATGTGATAATGGACATGGGGATTCCTTTCCGATTGAGGGTAATTAATTTAAGCAATCCGGCAGACGGTTGTCAACGGGCAGTTGGCTTCGTTGCCGTCCTTATGAGCCCTTTCATGCACCGCGCAGATGGCTTTTTCCATGGTCGGATAAATATTTTCCGGCCGGATCAGGGCCTTTAAGTGAGTGCGCTCAAACACTTTCATGACCGATTCATTGACGCCGGAAAAGGAGATTTCCACGCCCGCGCTGCGGACATTTTCAATGACCAAAGACAGCACTTCCTCTCCGGAGGCGTCGATATCGTTGATGGCGTTGGAGACAATGATGATGTGCTTCAGATTTTTGCGCTGCATCATGCGCTCGTTGATCTTCTCTTCCAGGTAGCTGGCGTTGGCGAAAAACAGCAGGCCTTCGAACCGGACCAGATCGATGTATTCGCACTGGGCCAGTCCGTGGGTCATGGCATCTCGAAGCGCATCGTCTTCATGCCGGGAGAGAGAGGTGACGGTTGGCCTCATGCTTTTGTATAAAAACATCCCCAGGGAAAGCAATACGCCCACCATAATGCCTTTGTCCAAGTGGGGTGCAAAGGCCAGGGTGCAGAGAAAAGAGATGATGGAAATGGCTCCGTCGTACCACTGGACTTTCCAGGCGTGAACAAAGCCGCTGATGTTGATCAGGCCGACAACCGCCATCATGATTACCGTGGCCAGAACGGATTGGGGCAGATGATAGAGCAGGGGGGTGAAAAAGAGCAACATAATCAGTACCGCAATGCTGGTGAAGGCGCTCGCCAGACCGGTCTTGGCCCCTGCCTGGAGGTTCACGGCGGAGCGGGAAAAAGATCCGGAAACCGGGTAGCTTTGGCCGATAGCCCCGATCATGTTGGCAAGTCCCTGGCCGATGAGTTCCTGGTTGGGATTCAGCCGCTGACCGGTCTTGGCGGCCATGGCTTTGGCAATGGAAATGGCTTCCATGAATCCCAATAGGGAGATGATGGCCGCTACCGGAAACAGGTGAAGCATTACCTTAAAATCGATTTTCGGCAATGAAAACGCGGGCAGACCCTTGGGAACCTCGCCCACTACCGCACCGCCCCCGGTCATGGTGATTTTCTGCGGATCCAGGGCCTTGTTCCGGACCCTGATTCGCCACATCCGGCCCTTTTCCCCATCCTTGACCGATGGGTCATTCTTGGACCGGAACGTTATTTTCCCGTCGCCCATATCCTTTTCATAAAACAGTATGGATCGAAGCTGTTCGCGGTTTTTCGCGGCGTCTTCTTTGAATCCGTCGAGTTGATAATTGATCATGCTGATGTCGTGTTCCGCATTTAGAATTCCCATTCCGTTATGGCTGGCTTTGGCCTCATCCAATATTTTTGTGATTCGGGTGCGCTGCTCTGTGGCATTGTCAATGGATGCGATGGCCTGGTTAAAATCGGCGATCAGTGTCTGAACCTCCGAGACCTCGATGGCGTCGGCCGCTACTTTCGTGTTGTGTTCGAACCCGCTGAACCCGGAAATGGTGGTGGTGACCACCACCGCCACCAGCACGTTGGGGATGCGCGGATTGAGACGCCGGAGACCGTACATGATGGCAAAAGCCAGTACGCCCATGAGGAGCGTCGGCCAGTGGGTAT
>PCSG01000128.1:13764-14691 GCA_002772195.1 Desulfobacterales bacterium CG23_combo_of_CG06-09_8_20_14_all_51_8
GATAATGGTTTCATAATGATGAGTCGCCTCGTCTACATCCACTCCGAACATCTTGGAAAGCTGGGAAGTGGCGATGATGATAGCCGCTGCATTCGTGAACCCGTTGACTACCGGATGGGAAAGAAAATTCACGACCACGCCGAGCCGCAGCACCCCCAGAGAAAGCTGGAAGATGCCCACCATCAGGGCCATTAGAATGGCATAGGCGATATAGCCTTCGGAGCCCGCGCTGGCCAGAGGCGCGAGAGATGCGGCGGTCATGAGGGATACCACGGCCACGGGACCGGTGGCCAGTTGCCGGCTGGACCCGAACAGGGACGCGATAACGGGCGGGAGAAACGCGGCATACAATCCATAGTAGGACGGCAATCCCGCAAGCTGGGCATAGGCCATGGACTGGGGAATCAGGACCAGGGCCACCGTCAGCCCGGCCATGGCGTCCACTTTCAGTTTTTCAACATTATAGTCCTTGAGCCATTCGATGAACGGGAAAACCATTTTGATCATTAAACTTACCACCTATGTTATCTGATTCTGGTTGGCCGCCATTCGTCGAATGGTGGCGATCAATTCATTATAAAGGGCCCCGGCGTCATATAGGTTGCAGTTTTTAAATCTTACGATGCCGTCCACGGTCGAAAGAATGAGCAGGGCGGTTTTGCGCGGGGACAGGGCGCCGATGGACCCGTCCGCCTGGCCCTGGACCAGGGCTTTTTCAAATATATCCACGAAGCAGTTGTAAATATCTTCCAGGGATTTACGGCAGGCGATGTTGTCTTTGGCGAGTTTGTAAGGATAGTAGCGGTGGAGCAGCAGAAACCACTCCGCCTTGTTCCCGGCCAGATAAAGATAGAAAGAAACCGTGGCTTCGAGCATTTCCAGGCCGTTTACGAATTTTTTCTCGCCGAAATAATGAGAAAATTCTTC
>PCSG01000432.1:0-2282 GCA_002772195.1 Desulfobacterales bacterium CG23_combo_of_CG06-09_8_20_14_all_51_8
GCCACGTTTCATGCCTTCTGCTTCAAGCTTTTAAAAGAAATCCAGCCGGAACGGGGCCACACGGTCATCGATGACCTGGACCGAATGACCCTGGCGGCCGAAGCCATCGACCGGGTCAAAAAATACACCCCGGATCTGGTACTTCGGGCCGATGCGGCTGTGGATGCCATTGTCCGGGCCAAGCAGCTGCTGCTGATCCCGAATGATGATCTGACGCCTGTTGCCCCCGGAGAAACCCCCGCCAATTTTGCCGCAGTCTATGAAATGTATCAGCATCTCCTCGATGTCCAGCATCTCTATGATTACGAAGATCTGATCTTTCAGGCGGTGAGTTTTCTGGAATCCGACACCCCGTCCCGGGACTATTACCGGAACCGCTATGCCCATATTTTTGTGGATGAATACCAAGACCTGAATTTCGGCCAGTACCGCATCATCCGGGCCCTGGCCCCGGTAGACGGCGATATCTGCGTCATCGGGGACCCGGACCAGTCCATTTATGGGTTCCGAGGATCGGATGTGGCTTTTTTTCGGAAATTCACGGAGGATTTTCCCGGGGCCGCAACCATCCGGCTGACCCAGAATTACCGGTCCACGGAGACCCTTCTTGAGGCCTCTTTTCAGGCGATCCGCAAATACACATTGAATGATTTTTTACGGCAGCTCTTCTCCGGCATCTCCGGGGATAAAGCCATCCACATTATCGAAGCCGAATCGGAAAAATCCGAGGCCGTGGCCGTGGGCAAAACCATCGAAAGGATGGTGGGGGGCCTGGGGTTTCAGTTTGATGATTTCAACTCCGGTCCGGATGCGCTGCACAAAGAGTATCGGGCGTTTTCGGATTTTGCGGTGCTTTACCGGACCCGGGCCCAGGGGGACGTCTTCGCCGAGGTTCTGGGAGGCGCAGGCATCCCTTGCCTGGTGACGGCAAAATCAAATGTCTTTGGCCTGAAAGGCATCCTGGAACTGCTTTCCCTCTTAAAAATCATCGAGGGCCGGGGGGCGTTTCTGGATTTTGAGCGGGTCAACGCCGTCATCGAACACGGCATTGACGCCATAGACATGGAATCTCTGAAAAAATGGGCTTAAAACCACCGGTATCCGCTTCAGGGCATGATGGCCGAAGCCGGGCGCATGCCCGTTGACGGACTGACCAGCGCAGGCTGGCGGCGTCTGGATGTGATGCTCAAATTTATCGATGGGTTCGCCCGGCACGTGTCCGGCCTCACCGTTGCCGACAAACTGATCTATCTCTCCCGGCAGGCCCGCATCGGCAACCGCCTCAAATCCGATCCGAAAATCCGGGACGCATTTGATCAGGTCCTTCATCTGGCGGCCGGGTTCGGCGATGATGCCGAGGGATTTCTGGAAAATGCGGCCCTGTTCCGTGACCCGGATGTGGTCCCCAAAAGCCAGAAAGTATCCCTGATGACGATTCACGCCGCCAAAGGGCTGGAGTTTCCCGTGGTGTTCGTCGCCGGATGCGAAAACGGCCTGATGCCTTTTGCCCCAGACGGTGGAAGTGATTGTAACATCGACGAGGAGCGGCGCCTGTTTTACGTGGCCATGACCCGGGCCCGGGATGTTCTGTTTCTCACCCGGGCCAAAAAACGGACTCTTTACGGAAAAACCGATTTTCGGCAGATCTCCCCATTTACAGCCGACATTGACCCGGGGCTTCTGAAAAATGAACCGTCTCAATTCACACCAAAAGCAAAAAAACCCGTGCAATTGACCCTGTTTTAAGGGGAAGGGATCACACCAATCCGCTTAAAAAAACATGGGCTGGACACATACGAATATCCTCCCGGGTGATCACATCCGGCCCGTCTTCCGCATCGATCTGGGTTGCCGTGGTATCCGGAAATCTGGTCTTCAGGTACTTCAGAGCCCGCGATGGCTGCCGATCCCTTGACCGACGGCATTCGGTGAAAGACAATGGCCGACTGTCTTCCACCAGCACAAAATCAACTTCCCGGCGGTCGGTATCCCTGAAGTAGCGCAGCTCGATGTCCCGTCCTTCGGTGTCCTGAAGAAAGAAAACCCATTTCAGCAGATGACAGGCCACCATGTTTTCAAACCGCGCGCCCGGGTCCTTTACCGCTGTCCAGTCCATATGATAATGTTTCGCCTCTTTTTTGACGGCCCGAATTTTCGGCGCGCCGAAGGGATAAATTCTGAAAATCATATACAGGTTTTCCAGGATATGAACCCATCTCGACACCGTCGGATGTGACACGTTGAGGTCCTCGCGCAGGGCGTTAATTGAAAGGGGAGACCCT
>PCSG01000432.1:2288-4048 GCA_002772195.1 Desulfobacterales bacterium CG23_combo_of_CG06-09_8_20_14_all_51_8
TCCGGAAGGCGCAACGCCATTTGTTCGATAAGCCCCACATCCTTGACATTTTCAAGATCAACCAGGTCCTCCCGAATGACCTGGCTGCGATAGTCCCGGCTCCATCGCCGGCTTTCCTTTTCCGATTGCAGAAGAAAAGGCTCGGGAAACCCGCCATATGCCAGCAGATCCTTTACCGCGCCGGCATTGGCACCGCCAATCTCTCGGAAAGAGAAGGGAAAGAGGCGGTGAAAGTGATACCTGTCCTGAAGCGAATCCCCGCCCCTTCGGTAATAGTCCAGCCGCGCGCTGCCGATCACCAGTATGTTCAAAGTATCACCGCGCCTGTCGTAAAGGCCCTTGACCACCCGCCGCCAGCGGGAATACTTATGAACTTCATCGAGTATCAGGAGGCCGGGGTCCGCTGGAAACTGCTTCCGCAGGATCAGCTCCCGATCGGCGGCTGCGTCCCAGTTCATATAGCGGGTTTGCGGATCACCGCCGGCCGTTTGGCAAAGATGCCGGGCCATGGTGGTTTTGCCGCACTGCCGGGGACCGGCCACAAAGACCATTTTCCGCTTCAGGTCTTCTGTAACGTTTTTTTCGATATACCGGGTAATGTATTTGGGCATTTTTAATGACACCTTAAAAAAATCATGAGTTTTTTAAACTGGCATTAAATTTACAGGGGAAAGTAATTCCTGTCAAGAAACGAATGTCAAACCAAAATAGGAGAAAACAGCGTTGCAATCAACGCCCGGCTGTGGCATTTTTCGAAAGAAATTACAAAAATTCCGCAGTTTCAGGACGTATTTGAAAGCCTGAGTGTCCCGTATCTGTCCCACCCGGAATTTCCCCGGAAATTTATCCTCAAGCAGTTTCACGCTCATCAGAAGCGCCTCTTGCGATAAAAAAACCGCCCGGCAACATCCGATATCCATTGAATATCGGTTTAACTTGCGCTTGATCGAATCGTTTATCATGTGGTAGGGATTTTTTTACACCATTTAAAATGACTTGCCTCCGGCATGAATCATTACCTGTCAGCAACCTGCAAGCGGAGTATGATTGTGGAACAATTTCTCATCAAGGATCTCATGGTTCCCATTTCGGAATATGCCACGGTTCTGGAAGGGGCCACCCTGTTTGAAGCCTACCTGGCCCTGGAAAAAGCCCAGGAGGAATATGATCATAACAAATACCGCCACCGTGCGATCCTGGTCCTGGACTGCGACGGCCGGGTCATCGGCAAAGTCGGGCAGCTGGATGTTCTGCGGGCGCTGGAACCCAAAAATGAACAGGTTGAAGCGTTTGAAGATATCCAAAAATATAATTTCAGCGATCCTTTTATCCTGAGCCTGCGCGAACAACATTTGATGCAGGGGGAGCCCCTCGCCGACATCTGCCGGAAAACCGGGCGGATCAAGGTGGAGAATCTGATGCAGACCCCCACGGAAGGGGAATTCATTAATGAAAGCGCATCGATCAACACCGCGATTCATCAGCTCGTGCGCGGCTCCCACATGTCCCTGCTGGTCACCCGGGGCCGTCATATTGTGGGAATTCTGCGGCTGACGGATGTGTTTGCGGCGATTTTCCACACCATGAAAGAATGCGGAATAGACTGAAGGCCAAAGGTTGACTGGAGAAACTGAAAGGACTTAGGAAACTTATGGACTCCCTGGAAAAGCTTTTTTCCCGCATTGTGCAGCGGGTCAATATCAACCTGCGGGAAATGGAATTTGACGCAAAGCCCTATGTTTGGGGCCTGATCCCCAAGG
>PCSG01000206.1:0-147 GCA_002772195.1 Desulfobacterales bacterium CG23_combo_of_CG06-09_8_20_14_all_51_8
CGACCATTGAATAGAGGCCGCCACGGAGATTTTTAGCCATCAAATAGTTCTTATACTTTTTGACCAAGAAGTAATCAGGGTTAAAAAAGACGCGTGCGGTATCGTTCGCATTAATCTCACGATTGTAAGCACGGGATTGGATTTTAT
>PCSG01000206.1:160-361 GCA_002772195.1 Desulfobacterales bacterium CG23_combo_of_CG06-09_8_20_14_all_51_8
GACATACGTCATCGGGTTAATGGCATGACCAATACTACCCCAGAACCCGCGCTTCTCAGCTTTTTTGGATTCTACCTGGGTTGGTTTCCAGGACATGAATTTGGCCTTTGTAGACCAAAGTTCCTGGAGACGATTCATATCGAAATCAGGAAGCGTAAAGCCAACCTGGGCATAATAGCTCATCAAAACGCCCTGCTGCTC
>PCSG01000206.1:520-783 GCA_002772195.1 Desulfobacterales bacterium CG23_combo_of_CG06-09_8_20_14_all_51_8
TTGTTTGACGCGCCGGATATCGCTGAGAAAAAGATTATGATCGACCGGGCCTATGTGGACGGTAAATTTAACGACATCCGGCACAACGAGGATTTGAGCCGGTATATCCTTTGATTAGGTAGAAGGTAGAAGGTAGAAGGAACCCCATGACCCCCAACGTTGCCGATATACTGATTGAAGCCCTGCCGTATATCCGGGATTTTTCCGGCATGACCATTGTCGTGAAATACGGCGGCCATGCCATGGTGGACGAGCAGTTGAAA
>PCSG01000206.1:836-4285 GCA_002772195.1 Desulfobacterales bacterium CG23_combo_of_CG06-09_8_20_14_all_51_8
GGTGGTTCATGGAGGCGGGCCCCAGATCAACAAGGTGCTGGATCAGATGGGCATTACCACGAAATTCGTCCAAGGCATGCGGTTTACGGATGAACAGACCATGGATGTGGTGGAAATGGTGCTGGGCGGCAAGGTCAACAAGGGAATTGTCGCTCAGATCAACCGTCAGGGCGGCAAATCCGTGGGCCTTAGCGGCAAGGACGGGCAACTGCTGCTCGCTGAAAAGCTCCAGATCATGTATCAGCCGGATGAGACCAAGCCGCCGGAAATCATTGATCCCGGTCTTGTGGGTACGGTGACCCGGGTCAACCCCACCATTATCAACACTTTGAGCGCGCAGGGATTTATCCCGGTGATCGCGCCGGTGGGTGTGGGTGCAAACGGGGAGACCTATAATATCAATGCGGATCTGGTGGCGTCCAAGGTGGCGGGGGCCCTGTGCGCCGGGCGGCTGATTTATTTAACCGACGTGGACGGGGTTCTGGACGGGTCCGGAAATCTGATTTCATCCATTGACGCCAAGACCATCAAAACGATGGTGGAGGATAAAACCATTTCCGGCGGCATGATCCCGAAAATCGAATATGCCCTGGATGCGCTGAAAAACGGCGTAAAAAAAGTCCAGATCATCAACGGCGCCAAACGTCACGCCCTGCTGCTGGAACTTTTTACGGACAAGGGAGTGGGCACGGAAGTAACCGATTGACATCCCGTTGCTGCTCGATCATACGGCATGTCTTTCGTGGAGAAATTTGAAGAAAGGAAACAAAAATTGAAAAACCATATTCTGACCTTATCGGACCTTGAACCGTCTGATTTTACGCTGCTGCTGGATCGGGCCGCGGAACTCAAGGCCCGGCATAAAAAAGGGATCATGGACCGCACCCTTATCGGCAAATCTCTTG
This sequence comes from Desulfobacterales bacterium CG23_combo_of_CG06-09_8_20_14_all_51_8, assembly GCA_002772195.1. Classification (GTDB taxonomy): domain Bacteria; phylum Desulfobacterota; class Desulfobacteria; order Desulfobacterales; family Desulfosalsimonadaceae; genus SURF-3. Next base: position 1,742 of record PCSG01000206.1, read on the forward strand.
GCCTGATTTTTAATAAACCATCCACCCGGACGCGGATTTCATTTGAGGCCGCGGCCATTCAGCTCGGGGCTACGCCCATTTTCATCAGCGCCGCGGACACTCAGATGTCCCGAAATGAACCGGTGGCGGACACAGCCCGGGTCCTGTCCCGGTATCTTGATGGGATCGCCTTCCGGACCTTTTCTCAGGAACTGATCGAGGACTTTGCCGCCGCGTCGGATATTCCCATCATCAACGCCCTGACCGACAAATTTCATCCCTGCCAGGTGTTAAGTGATCTGCTGACGGTCGTGGAACACAAAGGCGGATACGAGGGCCTGAAAATCGCCTGGATCGGGGACGGGAACAACATGGCCCATTCATGGATCAACGCAGCCGCAGCTTTAGGCTTTACCCTGACCCTGGCCTGCCCCAAAGGCTACCATCCGGACCGTGAGGTGCTGGCGAAAGCCCGTGAAAAAAACAGCGCCATTTCGGTGACCACGGATCCCATGAGAGCGGCCCGGGATGCGGATGTCATCAACACGGATGTCTGGGCCAGCATGGGCCAGGAAGACGAACAGGCCCAGCGCCGGGAAGCGTTTCAGGCGTACCAAGTCAATGCCCTGCTCATGGGCGTCGCCCGCAAGGACGCCATTGTCATGCATTGCCTGCCGGCCCACCGCGGCGAGGAAATCACGGCGGATGTGCTCGAAGGCCCCCGGTCCGTGGTGTGGGACCAGGCGGAAAACAAACTGCACATGCACAAGACGATTCTGGATGTATTGTTGAAGGGGAATCCCTAAAAATATGTAAAGGAGAAGTTCGATGGCAAAACAGGTGAACAAGGTGGTCCTGGCCTATTCCGGCGGCCTGGATACCTCCGTTATTTTAAAATGGCTGATTGAAACCTACCATTGTGAGGTCGTGGCGTTTTCCGCAGACATCGGCCAGGCCGAAGAGCTGGACCATCTGGACGAGAAAGCCCGGAAAACCGGCGCGGTCAATGTTTATATCGATGATTTGCGGGAAGAATTCGTGAGGGACTATGTGTTTCCAGCATTCCGCGCCAATGCCATCTATGAGGGGAAATATCTGCTGGGCACATCCCTGGCCCGGCCCCTGATCGCCAAACGCCAGATGGAAATCGCCAAACTGGAGGCTGCTGACGCGGTCAGCCACGGGGCCACCGGCAAGGGCAATGACCAGGTTCGCTTTGAACTCACCTATTTCGCCTTTGACCCCTACATTAAAATCATCGCGCCCTGGCGGGAATGGGACCTGAATTCGCGGACCGCGCTGATGGCCTTTGCTGAAAAACATGGGATTCCCGTGACCGCCACCGTTAAAAAACCTTACAGCAGCGACCGGAATCTGCTGCACATCAGCTATGAGGGAGGCATCCTCGAAGATCCCTGGAGCGAACCCCCTGAAGACATGTTCACGTTGACGGTTTCTCCCAAAAACGCTCCGGATGAGGCGGAAATCATTGAGGTTACCTTCAAGCACGGAGACCCCGTGGCCGTCAATGATCATTACCTGTCTCCGGCGAACCTGCTGGCGGAGCTGAACAGGCTCGGAGGCCGGCATGGCATCGGCCGGGACGACATCGTGGAAAACCGGTTTGTGGGGATGAAGTCCCGGGGTGTTTATGAAACCCCCGGCGGCACCATTCTGCGGGCCGCCCACATGGCCTTGGAATCCCTGACCCTGGACCGGGAGGTCATGCATTTGCGGGATTCGCTGATTCCGAGATATGCGGAAATGATTTATTACGGGTTCTGGTTTGCGCCGGAGCGGGAACTCCTGCAGAAAATGATTGACGATACCCAGAAAAACGTGAATGGCGTCGTCCGCCTGGAACTTTATAAGGGAACCTGCCGGGTCATCGGCCGGAAATCAGAGGATTCCCTCTATCATGTGGATTTCGCGACCTTTGAAGATGATTCGGTTTACCAGCAGTTTGACGCGGAAGGATTTATCCGCTTAAACGCCCTTCGGCTGAGGATCCGCAAGATGATGCAGGACAGGAGGGAAAGATAGAAGGTGTAAGGTTTAAGGTGGAGCAGGGGGCGGCCCCCTGTGGCCGGCCGTAGACTGGATTAGCCACGCCCTGCGTGGCGTAATACGGCATCTGAGATAATGACCACGAGACAACTGACATGACTGAAAAACCATGGGACGGAAGATTCTCCCAGAAAACCGACGCCGCCGTGGAAGCATTCACGTCTTCCATTGATTTTGACCGGCGGCTTTACGATTATGACATCGACGGCAGCATCGCCCACAGCCGGATGCTGGCCAAAGCCGGCATCATCACCGACGATGAAGCCCGGTTACTTGCCGAAGGGCTGGAAAAGATCCGGGATGAGATCAAAAGCGGAAATTTTGAATTTTCCGACCGGCTGGAAGACATTCACATGCACGTTGAAACCCGGCTGGCGGCCCACGTGGGCGTTGTCTCCCGGAAGCTGCACACGGCCCGGAGCCGAAACGATCAGGTGGCCCTCGATATCCGCCTGTACCTGCGGGACATGAGCCGGAAAATCATTTACGGGCTTGTCC
>PCSG01000283.1:0-157 GCA_002772195.1 Desulfobacterales bacterium CG23_combo_of_CG06-09_8_20_14_all_51_8
CCACACGTCCCGTTTGACCCCCGGATCTTCCAGCAAATGCTCCGGCGAATAGGTCGGCATCACCCGCATGCCCTGAAAATCATGGAACCGGCCCCGCAGGCGGGAAAACGGCATTGAGGTTTCCAGCAGGGACATGGCGGCGATTTCGCCGAACGCG
>PCSG01000283.1:179-4366 GCA_002772195.1 Desulfobacterales bacterium CG23_combo_of_CG06-09_8_20_14_all_51_8
GCCCCAGTTCCTTGAGAAGATAGGATCGGCAGACTTTAACATCGGTCAGGGCGGGCTTCCGGCCGTCCGGCGGACAGCATTTCACGGCCCGGGTGATGTACACCTGGTCCCGGGTCAGATTCATAGCCCCCAGCATTTTGTTCAGAAGCTCCCCCGCCGGTCCGCTGTATGGCTTTCCCGCATACCCATCTTCCGCGCTTGCCGCTCCGCCGACAATGACCAGCCGGGCGTTTGGATCACCCTCCCCGCAAACCATTTTCTGGCAGAGCTTTGAGAGTGAACACTCCTGACATTTGATAAATTGATTGATCGTGCCGGGTGCGGATCGGATGTTTTCCGATGGGCTGATGCCCCAGCCGGAAAGGATTTCAAGGGTTTTTAGGGAACAATCCAGCCCCGGGCAGCCGAGTTGCGAAAGAAATTTCAAATGTGCGGAAAATCCTTGGGTAATCTCCGCAAAGGCTTTTTTATCAGATAAATTCATTGCTTTTTAATTTTTGTCTGCGTCCATCTGCGTAAGTCTGCGGCAAATAAGAATGTGAATAAATTAGCCGCAGAAACACGCGGACAAACGCAGACTTCTTATTCTTTTAAACCCAAAACAATGCGCTTGATTTCTACTTTTGGATATTTGAAATTAACGAGTAAACCGACCTGGAGTCCTGTTGCTTTTAAATAATTGATGATCTGAGCTTCATACAACTTGCTCAAAGTTTCCACACATTTCAACTCTATGATAACCTTACCGCAAACCAAAATATCAGCGAAATACTCTCCAACCACCTGACCTTTATATGAAATTTGAATCGGCGCCTGACTTTCAGCTTTCAGCCCCCTTTCACGCAACTCAAGTAGCACTGCCCTTTCATATACCTTTTCCAAAAACCCTGCGTCAAGGGTATGGCTGACTTCAAAAATGGCACCATTAATCCGATAGGTAAGATCGTTAATATTTTTATCTGCGTCCATCTGCGTAAGTCTGCGGCTGATAGCAAGTTTCTTCTGAAAAAAACAACAATTTTGCCGCAGATACACGCAGACATACGCAGACAATTTATTCTTTCAGACCAAGGACTCAGCTTTCAATTTCAGATTTTGAATGTTTAAAATTGAGCAATAGACCCCGGTTGTTTGTTTTTAAACAAAAAACTTTTAATTCTTTCATCTGCGTCCATCTGCGTAAATCTGCGGCTGATTTAAATTCTATCGCCTGATAATTCGACTGGTGATTCGATCCAGCATCACATGGGCTGCGGCTTCCTTATCCATCTCCGGCAACTCTTCCATGCTCCCGTCTTTATAAAAGAAATTGAGTTTATTGGTATCTGAATTAAATCCGGATGAGGAATCATTCACCAAATTGCCCGCGATCATGTCCAGATTTTTTCGCTTGAGTTTTTCCAGCGCATTTTTCTTCAGATCTTGCGTTTCAGCGGCAAAACCCACCAAAATCTGGTGCGTTTTCCGCCTGCCCAGTTCCACCAGAATATCCACGGTTCTTTCCATGGAAACGGAAATGCCGCCATCCGTCTTTTTGATTTTATAGTTGGCTTTTTCCATCGGCGTATAATCCGCCACCGCCGCCACCTTAATGATGATATCCGCGTCATTCATGCGGGCCAAAACCGCTTCCGCCATTTCGGCAGCACTCACCACATCCACGCGCCGAACTCCGAACGGGGTTTCCAGCCCGGTGGGGCCGGAAACCAGGGTCACGTCCGCGCCCCTGTCCGCTGCGGCTTTTGCCACAGCATAGCCCATTTTTCCGGAAGACGGATTGCTGACAAAACGCACTGGATCAATAAACTCCCGGGTAGGTCCCGCAGTCACCAGCACCCGCTTTCCCTTAAAGTCTTTCGGGGAAAAAACACCAGCCACCCGGTCAAAAATATACTCTGGTTCCGGCAGGCGTCCAGCCCCCACCGAACCGCAGGCCAGCTCCCCTTCACCGGGATCAACGATCACATACCCGTCACCTTCAAGAACATCAAGGTTCCTCTGAACCGCACGATTCTCGTACATGTGCGTGTTCATCGATGGACAGATAATTTTTGGCGCGGTGACTGCCAGCATAAGTGTGGTCAAAGCGTCGTCTGCGATACCATTTGCCAGTTTGCCGATGATGTTCGCAGTGGCCGGCGCGATCACCACGGCATCGGCGGCTTCGGCCCAGGCGATATGGCGCATCTGCGCGTCCGGATTTCCGCCGTACATTTCCCGGAACACCGGATGCCCGGATATGGCTTCAAAGGTCATAGACCCCACAAATTGTTGGGCGTTTTCGGTCATCACCACCTTCACGTCCGCTCCGGCCTTCTGAAACAGCCGCAACAACTCCACGCTCTTATAGGCCGCGATTCCGCCGCAGACTCCTAAGACTATCTGTTTCCCTGAAATCGGTTTCATGGTTGGTTTATCCCTTTTAAAATTTTGTTTTGACTATACGCCATTTTTTCTATTAATTACACAAATTATAACAAGCCTTGAAAAAATCACCCATTTAATATATTGATTGAATCAGGGTTTCCGACTTAATTTAATTTATTCCCCCATTCTAGGCCATCCTTATCGGGAGAAAAACTGAAGGACAACGTGGTATATGATAACTTCATTTAATCGAATGGCTTCTACGGTTTTAATTTCGTTAGGCTTTATCATTATATGGTTATGTTTTCCTGAAAACAGCTTGGCCGTCATTATAAGCATGCAAACCGTTCCCTCATCAGGCGTAGCCCCCCTGGAAGTCCAGATTAACTGCGTTGTGGCCACCAATACATCCGTGCCGGCTTCTTATGAAATGGACTTCGGAGATGGCAGCCCCACCGTGACGGTGGAATCCGAATCCTATGTTCAATCTTTCACCCATACCTATCAAAACGGTTTTTTCAAACCCATATGTACTGTAAGTAAAACCATCGGATCCCAAAGTGAAACCGACCCCGGCAACATCATCGTCGCCAAATGGAAATTTCAGACCCTGGGAGAAATCGACAGTTCCCCGGCCATTGGACCGGATGGAACCATTTACATGGGGTCCGACGATGGGGCTCTGTATGCAATCGCCCCCGATACCGGCGAAGAAATCTGGCGGTTTCAGACCGGGGATTCGGTTAAATCCTGCCCGGCCATCGGACCAGACGGAACCATTTATTTCGGCTCAACAGACAATTATTTTTATGCGCTCAGATCCAACGGTGAATTGAAGTGGTCTTATATTATCGGCGAGTATATTTTCTCCTCCCCGGCTGTCGGCCCGGATGGACGGATCATTTATGTGGGCGCCAGCGATAATTATTTATATGCCTTCAGCGCCGGCGGCGAACTGAAATGGAAATATGCCACCGGCGGTAAAATCGTTTCTTCTCCGGCCATCGGGTTTGACGGCATCGAGGACGTTGTTTATTTCGGCTCCCTCGACAATAAATTCTACGCGCTGTCAGCCGACAACGGCGCTTTGAAATGGACTTTTCAAGGAGGTGCTGAATTTTATGCCTCCCCGGCCATTGACGAGACCGGCCAGATCTATGTGGGAGAATGCAGAACCGGTGATGCGGAAGAATACAACTTCAAATTCTACAGCATCAATATGGATGGCACCAAGCTTTGGGAGATTGATGGGGGTACCGGGTTTTATTCATCGCCGGCCATCGGGACGGACGGCAATATCTATGTGGGTTCATGGGATGGATATTTATATGCGTTTAGAAAGAGCGGCTCACAATTATGGTCGGTCAGGACCAGCCCGCCATCGGATATCAATTCTTCTCCGGCTGTCAGCGCCGACGGGGTTGCCTATGTAGGTTGCAAGGATGGCAATTTTTACGCTTTTGAATCCCCTGCGGTGGAAGAGATCGACCGCCAGGACTGGGTATTTGAAACCGGGGCGCCCATTCTCGAATCTTCTCCAGTGATAGACAGCGAGGGAACCATTTATTTTGCTTCCAGGGACAAATGTTTATATGCCGTTAACCCCGGCAATGTTCAGATAGCGGATTCCGCCTGGCCCATGTTTCATCAAGGCCCGGCCCGCAACGGGATGATCTTAAATAATATTTCAATACCAGCGGTGATTTCGGCAATCCCTGAAAGAAACAGTGTCGATGTCGATATCGCCTTGAAAACCATTACGGTAAATTTTTCTCCGGAAATTAAGGATTCCCAGATTGATGTGCAGTCATTCAAATTGG
>PCSG01000283.1:4422-4757 GCA_002772195.1 Desulfobacterales bacterium CG23_combo_of_CG06-09_8_20_14_all_51_8
AGTACAACGCTTCTGTTTCATATTTACCGGAAACTGAAGGTGAAGTCTCTGAAGCAGAGCCAACCGTATTTTCAACAACCTTCACGACCGTCGCAGAACCCGTCGAGGATCCGGATCCACACCCGAAAGGGGATTTCAGTTGTTTTATTAATTCAATTCGTTAATCTGAGAATCCCACCGTATTTATTTTCGGGAGGGGATAAAACCCCTCCCCTACAGTCTTTAGTCTTTAGCCTTTAGCCTTCTTTTCATCCAACTCAATCTTTTTAACCCGCAGCAACACCTCTTCAATCAACTTCCGGTTGGAGGAAATCACATCTCCGAGCAGGCCCACA
>PCSG01000210.1 GCA_002772195.1 Desulfobacterales bacterium CG23_combo_of_CG06-09_8_20_14_all_51_8
TGGATAACCAGAAAATGGAATATTATATCGAACCCGCCGAACAGACCCCGGAGGTGCGACATGTAGGGGCGAAAAATTTTTCGCCCCTACGGAACCCGGAAGACATCACCTTTTTCGACCCGGCTTGCGGCTCCGGCCATATCCTGGTGGAAGCCTATGATATTTTAAAGGAGATTTACCTGGAGCGGGGCTACCGGACCCGGGACATCCCCAAGCTGATCCTTGCGAAAAATCTCTATGGTCTCGACATCTGCGACCGGGCCGCCCAATTGGCCGGGTTTGCGGTACTTATGAAGGCCCGGGCTGATGACCGCAAGATCCTTCAGGCCGATGATTTGAAAATGCACATCCACGCCATCCAGGCAAGCCGGCCCTCTGACCTGCGCAATATTGACCTGTTTTTTAAAGGAGATGAATTTCAAACCATGCGGGAGGATCTGAGAACCCTGGCCGATTTGTTTGAAAACGCCAAAACTTTTGGGTCGCTGATCACCATCCCGGAGCCGATTGCCCGACGAATGCCGGACATCGCCCAAACCGTGGAAGACAAAATCGGAAAATGGGTGGCTGAAAGCGATGTCCACAACCTCCGGGCGCTGGTGGCCCAGGCCGCGCTCCTGGCGAAGAAATTTGACTGCGTGGTCACCAATCCGCCGTATATGGGCGGGAAAGGGATGAACCCGCTCGTCAAAGGGTTTCTCAAAGATCATTTCACGGATGTAAAGTCCGATCTTTTTTCAGCGTTTATTGTTCGCAATACCGATCTGACAAAACAAGGCGGTCAGCTTGGTTTTATGTCGCCTTTTGTGTGGATGTTTATTTCATCCTATGAAAAACTTAGAAATTTTTTGATTGACCAGAAAACCATCACTTCCCTGATTCAGCTTGAATATTCAGGTTTTGACGGTGCAACCGTTCCGATCTGCACATTCACCCTTGAAAACACCCCGAATCCGAATTTCAAAGGTGGCTATATTCGCCTTTCGGATTTCCGGGGAGCTGAAAACCAGGCCCCCAGAACCCTTGAAGCCATCCAAAATCCCGCCTGCGGCTGGTTCTTCCACGCCTCCGCCGCCGACTTCAAAAAAATCCCCGGCAGCCCGATTGCCTATTGGGTGAGTGATAATGTGCGTAAAATTTTTGTAAAGGGAATTGAACTATCAAAAACATATAAACCCATCCAAGGATTAATTACTGGAGACACGGAGCGATTCGCCAAGGTTTGGCATGAGGTAAGCCGATCGCAAACTTCATTGAATGCCGTTTCAGAACACGAAGCGGAAACATCAAATAAGAAGTGGTTCCCTTATAACAAAGGCGGGAGTTATAGGAAGTGGTATGGGAACAATGAGTTTCTGGTCAACTGGGCAAACAATGGTTTGGACCTGAAGAATTTTAAAGACAGGAATGGAAAGTTGCTCTCCCGCCCACAAAATGAAGCAACATATTTTAAAGAAGGACTTACATGGACGGCAATTTCTTCGAGATACTTCGCTGTCCGGTATTGCTCAGAAGGAACGATAGGAAGCAATGCTGGAATGATGATTTTTTCGGATAATGCATCCGAGCTTAAACCGCTTCTTGGACTTCTTAATTCATCACTTGCTACTTATTTAATGTCATGCTTGTCTCAAACCCTGAATTTTGACCAAGGTATTATTTCTAAAATTCCTATTCTTAAAAAGTCAACATCGAGCGTTTCAAACCGCTTGATATCTATTGGTAAAATTGACTGGGACGCCTACGAAACTTCTTGGGACTTTGCGATTTCCCCCCACCTCCACCCCGACCATCACCTGCCAACCCTGAATGCCACCTATGAGAAAGTCCGCGCCTACTGGCGGGCCATGACCCTGGAAATGCAGCGCCTTGAAGAGGAGAACAACCGCATTTTCATCGACGCTTATGGCTTGCAGGATGAACTGACCCCAGACGTGCCTCTTTCCGAAATCACCCTGAGCTGCAACCCCCATTACCGTTACGGCGGCAACAAAACCGAAGCGGAACTGGAAACCCAGCTCCTGACCGATACCATGGAAGAACTCATCTCCTACGCCATCGGCTGCATGATGGGCCGGTACCGCTTGGACTGCCCCGGCCTGATTTACGCCCACAGCGGCAACAAGGATTTTGAAGAAATATATCACCGCAAAGACGCAGAGGACGCAAAGAAAGAAGATAAGGGCGCTGCGCGCCAGGAAAAGGAAATTCCCCTCCGCGAAGCGGAAAATCCCCCTTTGCGCTCTTTGCGCCTTTGCGGTGAAAATAATAGCAGTGAAAAAACAGAAAATCTCACCGCAGAGACGCAAAGTACGCAAAGAAATAAAAATTACAGCGCTTCGCGCCTTTGCGGTGAAAATAAAAACCTTTGTGGTGAATTCAAGCCCGACGAAGACGGCATCCTCCCCCTAATGGACATGCCCTGGTTCGCCGATGACGCGGCCAGCCGGTTCGTAGAATTCATGAAAGCCGCCTGGCCCCCGGAAAATCTGGCTGAAAACCTCAAATTCGTGTCCGCCGCGCTCGCCCCCAAACAGGGCGAAGACCCCACGGACACCATCCGGCGGTATCTGTCCACCAGTTTTTTCAAGGACCACCTCAAAACCTATAAAAAACGCCCCATCTACTGGCTGTTTTCCAGCGGCAAGCAAAAGGCCTTTGAATGCCTGGTTTATCTCCACCGATACAACGAATCCACCCTGTCCCGGATGCGCAGCCTCTATGTCACGCCCTTGCAGGGCAATATCCGCTCCCGCATCGAGTTTTTGGAGCATGAAATCAGCGCCGCCACGTCCGCCGCCGACCAGCGCAAATTCCGGAAGGAACAGGAAACCCTCAAAAAGAAACAGACCGAACTCTCCGCCTTCGACGATCAGCTCCGCAACTTTTCCGACATGCGCATCACCCTGGATCTCGACGACGGCGTGAAAGTCAATTACGGCAAATTCGGCAACCTGCTGGCGGAAACCAAGGCCATCACCGGGGAATGATGGAAAAAATATTCACCGCAAAGGCGCAAAGGACGCAAAGAAAAAATATAGGGGCGCTGCGCGCCAAAAAAAGCACAATCCCTTCTGCGAAGCGGAGAAAAACCCTTTGCGCGCTTTGCGTCTTTGCGGTGCAAAAATAAAAAAGGAGAAAAAACATGCAAACCATCAAGCAGGAAGCCATTGACGCGATATCAAAAATGCCGGAACAGGTTGATATGGACGATATCATGTATCGCCTCTATGTCATCGACAAAATCAGAAAAGGCCGAGAAGCCGCTGACCGGGGCGATGTGTTGTCCGCCGATGATCTTAAGAAAGAAATTGAGCAATGGTGAAATGGACGCGCCCGGCCAGGCGGGATTTAAAAAAAGTTCATGACTATATTTTCATATTGGCGGTTATTCATGGTAAGCGCGATTTTCCAAAGGTATATCATGCAAAGGCAGGCGAATCCTGAGCAAAAGGCAGCGCGGCAGCGCAACCACAATTCAACACTCAACATTTATAATTCAACACTTTTTTATGCTTTCTTAGCGAACTTTGCGCCTTTGCGGTGAGAAAATGCGTCAAATCCCGGCCCTGGAATCCCATCATCGCCAGCGTGTTTTACCGGGCGGGGATCATCGAAAAATGGGGCACCGGGACCTTGAACATCATGGACTGGTGCCGGGAAAACGGCAACCCGCCCCCGGAATGGAAAGTTCGCGCGGGTTCCGTGGTGCTTACCTTCAGGCCGTTGCGGGATAAAATCGCCGGACAGCCGGAGTCACAGCCCGAGTCAGGGGTAGAGTCGCAGCCCGAGTCAGGGGTAGAGTCAGGGGTAGAGTCAGGGGTAGAGTCGAACATGACTTTGCAGATTTTAGATCTTTTAAGAACTGATGTATTGAGCAAGAAAGAAATTGCCCTGAAACTTGGCAAGGCAAGGCCCACGCGGTATTTGAATGAATTGATTCGCCGCCTTGTGGAACAAGGCATCGTGGAATATACCGTACCTGAAAAGCCCAACAGCCGCCTCCAGAAATACCGGCTGGTGAAATAACATCCAACATAACCCTTTGCGCTCTTCGTGCCTTTGCGGTGCAAAAACAAAAAGAAGAAAAAACATGCAAACCATCAAGCAGGAAGCCATTGACGCGATTTCAAAAACGCCGGAGCAGGTCGATATGGACGATATCATGTACCGCCCCTATGTCATCGACAAAATCAGAAAAGGCCAGGAAGCCGCCAGCCGGGGAGATGTATTATTTACCGACGATCTGAAGAAAGAGCTTGATCTTCAAAAAAG
>PCSG01000172.1:0-158 GCA_002772195.1 Desulfobacterales bacterium CG23_combo_of_CG06-09_8_20_14_all_51_8
AAAATCTAAAATCCCTAAAATCCCCCCTAAAATCCCTAAAATCCAATCCATACAGCCTTCAAGGCAAAATCTGTTTCCCGGCAACAAACGCCATATCATAGACAAACGCCGGAAGGCAGCCTAAAAGCAGCACCAGGCCGGCGAGAATCATGGCGACA
>PCSG01000172.1:183-4240 GCA_002772195.1 Desulfobacterales bacterium CG23_combo_of_CG06-09_8_20_14_all_51_8
TGGCCTTGGTTTGAATCGTTTCGGCGGTATAGGCATACCGGACGAGATTGAGGTAATAAAAGATAGAAAAGGCGGTGTTAATCGCCGCCACAATAATGAGCCAATCATAGCCCCGGCCCCACGCGGATGAAAGCAAAAACAGTTTGCCGGTAAATCCAACGGTGGGCGGCAGTCCCACAAGGGCGAATGCCCCGACCGCCAGAACAAACGCCAGCATGGGCGCGCGCTGATGCAGGCCGGACAGATCATCCAGAGAGACATTGCCCCCATTTGGCGCCATTCGGCAAACAACCCAGAAGCAGGTCAGATTCATCATCATATACGCCATGGTATAAAACGTGGATGCGGCAATGCCTGCGGCGGTCCCGGCAATCAGGCCGATCATGATATACCCGGCATGGGCGATACTGGAATATCCCAAAAGCCGTTTCACATCGGTCTGAACCAGGGCCGCAATATTTCCGAAGGTAATGGATACAGCGGCGAGAATGGCCAGGGTGTCTGTGAGCGCCATGTTGGGGGATGCGACATGAATCAGCCGGATCAGCGCAGCCATGGCCCCGACTTTGGGAATGGTGGCAATAAATGCGGCGGTTTCATTGCCGGTGCCGGTATAGACATCCGGGCACCAGAAATGAAAAGGGAACAGGGCCAGTTTGTAAAAAAATGACGATAAAAACAAGGTGATACCGAACATGCCCATGGGATTTGCGACAGACAAGGCGGGTCCCAGCAAACTTAAGTATGAGGTATGGGCGCTGGCCAAAACAAACGAATACCCCATGAGGGCGAAGGCGCTGGCAGCCGCGCCAAACAGAATATATTTAATCCCGGCTTCCGCTGCTTCCCGGGACCCGGCGCGAATGGGCACCAAGGCATACAGGCTGTAGGATGATATCTCCAGGCAAACCACCATGGTCATCATCTCCACTGCGCTGCACAGGAGCATCAACCCCCAGGCGCTGATGGCCAGCAGCAGAAAATAATCCACCCGCTTGTCCGCATCGACTGTTGACAGCACTTTCCCGTTTAGCGCCACGATGAAAAACCCGACGGCAATCACCAGTTTAAAAAACTGGGACAGGGCGTCTATCTTATACGCATCGTATAAGAACAGCCCGTTGTTGGCAAGGCTGAGCGCGGCAACGCCAACACCCGCCAGGGCGGCCCAGGCAATCCATTGGTTGGATTTTTTATCTAAAACAGACACCGCATATATGGCGCATATCAACACAAATTGATACAGTTCCGGACCGAAATGGATCATGAAACGCATGGCCTGATTCCTCACTCAATATTCAGCGCTACGGCTGATGGCTGCTGTTGCAGGGTTTGAATTTTTGACAGCGTCTGGTTTAAAGAAGGATCGATGGTCCGCAGTGTGAGTCCCGGCGCGAGTCCCAGATAGATTACCAGGAGCGCCAGCGGCACCAGATAAGCCCATTCCCGAAGATTGATATCAAATTTTTTCTTATTCGCTGCGCCATGCCATCCCGGAACGGATGACGGCTCGCCCCAGGCCATTTTCTGAAGCAGCCGAAGCATATATGCCGCAGCCAGCAGTGCGCCCGGTATGGCCATTGCGCCGACCCAGTAATTGTTTTGAAATGCGCCGATGAGCACCAGGATTTCACCCACAAAACTGTTGGTGCCGGGAAACGCTAAAGACGACAGGGAAAAAAGGCCGAAAAAAAACATATATGCCGGCAAAAATTTTCCCAGCCCTTTATTATCATTAATCTCCCGGCTGTGGCTTCTCTCATACACCGCGCCCACCATCATAAAAAGGCCGCCGGTGGTAATCCCGTGATTGATCATCTGCATCACGGCCCCTTCCAGCCCCCGAAGATTAAACATAAAAATTCCCAAGGTCACAAACCCCATGTGTCCCACGGATGAATAGGCGATCAGTTTTTTCATATCATTCTGGCCCAGGGCCACAAACCCGCCATACAGGATGGAGGCGATGGAAAATCCGATCATCATGGGCGCAAAATAAATGCTGGCATCCGGGGTGAGGGGCAGGGTGAACCGCAGAAATCCGTATGTTCCCATTTTGAGCAAAACCGAGGCCAGCACCACGGAGCCCGCTGTCGGCGCTTCCACGTGGGCCGCCGGGAGCCATGTGTGAAACGGAAACATGGGCACTTTAATGGCAAACGCCAGGGCCATGGCAAGAAACGCCCAGTATTGGAAGGTAAAGGAATAATTGTGTTTCATCATCTCCGGGATGGAAAATGTGCCGGTCTGGGTATAAAACGCAATAATGGCCACCAAAAGCAGCGTGCTTCCGGAGAGTGTATAAATAATAAATTTGAGAGACGCGTATTTCCTTTTCGGGCCGCCCCAGACAGCGATTAAGAGGAACATGGGCACCAGCATGGCTTCCCAGAACACATAAAACAGAACAAAGTCCAGGGCGCTGAATACGCCGATGCAGACCGACGCCATCAAGAGCAGACATATATGAAATTCCTTGACCCGCTTTTCAATATAGCGCCATGAGCACAGAACGCACAGGGGCAAGAGCAGAATGGTAAGCAGAATCATGGTCAGGCTGATGCCGTCAATACCCAGATAATAATTAAGTCCCCATTTGGGAACCCAGGGCACCCGTTCCACAAACTGAAAAACATTCCCGCCCGGCGTGTAAGTAAACAGCGGCAATGCCAGCAATATTTCGACAAAACCCGCTGCCAGCGAAAACTGGCGGACCCTCAGATCGTCCTTAATAAACACCAGTAGAATGGAAGCAAGGATGGGAAAGAAAATTAAACTTGTCAGTGTCATCTACAGATCCTTTTAAAGCAAATAAAAAACGGCAAACAGGCCGATTGCGATCACCAGCGCAAGCCCGATATAATCGGCGAGTTTGCCGGTCTGGACCTTGGCCAGACGTCCGCCGGCGCCCAGCACGGTATAGGCGGACCCATCCACGACACCATCAATAGCCTTCTCATCAAACATCCGACTGATCCTCGCAACGAGCAGCATCCCGGAAAGTCCCACCCGGTTATAAAATTCCGTCCACCAGTTATCGAGTTTGGCCAAAGGCCATTTGGCCAGCCCCAGACCCAATTTCCCGCCCAGACGGTAAACATAATCGAAATCCAGATTGATTTTCGCATGGGGCACAATCACATGGCGCATCAGGTAAAACCCAAGCCCTGTGAAGGAAAGGAGCAGCAAGGTTTGCAGCACGTGCCACGATGTGTAGGGGACGTATTCCACCGGAAACGGCAGAAGCTGGTAAAGCAGGTTCGGAAATACGCCGATAATAAAACACAGGAAGGCGGCAATGCCCATGGCCACATACATATTGGCCGGTATGGGCTTGATCTCCTTGGTGTAGTCCGGCTTGTGGAAGAAAGCAAAATACGGGAGCTTGATGCCAACGGAAAGGAAAGTACCCACGGCGGCCACCTCCATGCCCAGGGTCAGCCACAGGTGATGGGCTTCAGCGGCCCCGGTAATGGTCATGGTTTTGGAAATAAAGCCGTTGAAGAGCGGGAACCCGGAAATGGAAACTGCGGCGATCATATAGCAGAACATGACCCAGGGCAGCCGGTAAGCCAGGCCGCCAAGTTCGGTGAGCTTGGCGGTTCCGGTAGCGTACAGCACGCATCCCGCGCCCATGAACAGCAGGCCCTTGTAGAGAATATGCGCATAGGCGTGGGCGCAGGCGCCGTTCACGGTCATGGCGGTGCCGATGCCAATGCCCGCCACCATGTATCCCACCTGTGAAATAATATGGTAGGACAGAATCCGCCGCGCGTTGTTTTCAATGGTAGCGTATGCCGCGCCGTAAATGGTCATGAGCACGCCCATAACAGCTAAAATTTCAAACCCGGCAAAGCCCCGGGCCAGAACATACACGGCGGTCTTGGTGGTAAAGGCGCTCATAAACACCGCGCCGGTAACAGTGGCTTCGGGATACGCGTCCGGCAGCCACGCATGAAGGGGCAGCACCGCCGCATTCACGCAGAACCCGATCATGATCATATAATCATAAACTTGCGCAGCTCCCGGCGCTACCGGGGTAAAGGCGAAAGTGCCA
>PCSG01000460.1:0-1857 GCA_002772195.1 Desulfobacterales bacterium CG23_combo_of_CG06-09_8_20_14_all_51_8
CGTCTTCATTAAGCATCAAGGACCTGCCCTGGCAGATCCAGTGGAACAAGGACAAATGCACCCTCTGCGGGAGCTGCACTGCCGTATGCCCGGTCAATGCCGTCGAATTGGGGGTTTTTCGGAAACGGGTCGTGGAAACCGCGCTGGGGATCAATAATGCGTCCTCCAGCGTATTTAAGGTCTATCACGGGATCCGCCAGAAAACCGATCCGGCGTATGCCTGTATCGGTTGCGGCATGTGCACCCAGGTATGTCCCAACGACGCCATTATCCCCGCAAAAAGCGATGAAGCCGGCAAGCTGACCTTTCACATCAACCAGGGCGGCCAGCCCCGCCGCCGGGGAGGCCGCCGGAATGTTCCCGGCGGGCTGCTGGACCAGATCAAGTTCATCCGGATTTCCATGCTCACGGACCCGGCTCTGGATGCGGGCCGTCATGAATTTGAACTGCGGACCCTCCTGGGACGGGTCCTGCCGCCGGAACAGAGCATCCTTCATTTCCGGGAAAACGGGTGGATTCCGCCGGTGCGGGAAATTTATCCCCTGATCATCGGCAGCATGTCCTTTGGCGCGCTGTCGCCGCCTATGTGGGAGGGACTCCAGATGGGAGTGGCGTACTTAAACGAGGAAATGAACATGCCGGTGCGCATGTGCACCGGAGAAGGGGGGTGCCCGCCCCGGCTCCTGCGCAGCCGGTTTTTAAAATACGTGATTCTCCAGATCGCCAGCGGATATTTCGGCTGGGACGAAATTATTCACGCGATTCCGGAAATGAAGGAAGACCCCTGCGCCATTGAAATCAAATACGGCCAGGGGGCCAAACCCGGGGACGGGGGGCTCCTCATGTGGAACAAGGTGAACAAACTCATCGCCGCCATCCGGGGGGTGCCGGCGGGCATCAGCCTGCTCAGTCCGCCCACCCACCAGACCCAGTATTCCATTGAGGAATCCGTGGCCAAGATGATCCAGTCCATGTATATGGCCTGGGGATTCCGGGTCCCGGTATATCCAAAAATATCCGCTACTTCAACTGCGCTTGCAGTCTTGAACAACCTGACCCGCAACGCTTATGCGGCAGGGCTCGCCATCGACGGCGAGGACGGCGGCACCGGGGCCGCCTATGATGTGTCCATGAACAGCATGGGCCATCCTATCGCCACCAACATAAGGGACAGCTACCTCAACCTGGTGGCCCTGGGCAAACAGAATGAAATTCCCCTGTTTGCCGGCGGCGGCGTGGGAAAGAGCGGCAAACTGGCCGCCAATGCGGCGGCACTCATCATGCTGGGAGCCAGCGGGGTCCAGATCGGCAAATATATCATGCAGGCGGCGGCCGGATGTCTGGGATCGGAATCCGACCGGTGCAATATCTGTAATATCGGCCTTTGCCCCAAGGGCATCACGTCCCAGGATCCCCGGCTGTACCGGCGATTAAGCGCCGAGAATGTGGCCGAGCGGGTGGTGGATGTGTTTTTAAGCTTTGACACGGAGCTGAAGAAAATCGTCGCCCCTCTCGGTCGTTCCACGTCGCTTCCCATCGGCATGTCCGACGCCCTTGGCATCAGTGATTATCGTGCGGCGGAGAGACTTAACATCAAATACGTGGTTTAGCGGTCGAGAATTTTTTGGAGAATCTCATGAACAGTGAATTTTATACCATTGCAGGACAGGAAAACGGCCTTCGCCTGGAATCCCGGATTCTGGAGGAAAGAATTCAGCAGGCGGTGGCCGCCGGGCACCGCAAGCTCAAAATACAAGCGTTAGGCCAGCATGGCATCGGCGGCCGCTTATGGAAAGCCGGCGCGGAACCCGTGCATGTGAGAATCGAAGGGAATGCCGGGCAGCGCACCGGGTCTCT
>PCSG01000460.1:1918-2075 GCA_002772195.1 Desulfobacterales bacterium CG23_combo_of_CG06-09_8_20_14_all_51_8
CGGTGTCCGATGACGTGGGATGGCTCAATGCGGGCGCGGAAATCGTCGTGCACGGCAACGCCGGAAACGGACTGGCCAATGCCATGGCCCAGGGCAAAGTCTACGTGGGCGGCAACACAGGCGCCCGGGGCATGACCATGACCAAAAGCAATCCCCG
>PCSG01000460.1:2112-3817 GCA_002772195.1 Desulfobacterales bacterium CG23_combo_of_CG06-09_8_20_14_all_51_8
GGAGATTATTTCGGCGAGTTCATGGCCGGGGGTATTGCCGTGGTTTGCGGCATAAATCCCCAGAACTCGGACAATGTGCTGGGATACCGGCCCCTGGTGGGCATGGTGGGAGGGAAAGTTTTTTTCAGAGGCGCCCACAAAGGCTTCAGTCAGGCCGATGCCCGGCTGGTTCCCCTTTCCGATGATAACTGGCAATGGTTGATCGAAAATCTGGCCATATTTCTGGATCGCATCGGGCGGCCTGAATTCTTGAAAATCCTGACGGTCCGGGAGGAATGGCAGCTCATCGCGGCCCGGCTGCCCCATGAAAAGGCGGCGATCTCCCGGCGTTCCATGGCCGCCTTCCATCGGGAGGTCTGGGATAAGGAACTGGGTCCGGGCGGGCTGATCGGGGATCTCACAAACTTGGACAGAAGCCCCATTCCGCTGATTCCCACGGGCGACCTCCGGCGGTTTGTGCCGGTCTGGGCCAACCGCAAATACAAGGCCCCCTGCGAAGCAGCCTGCCCTACGGGCATTCCCGTGCATGACCGGTGGCGTCTGATCCGGGAAGGCCGAGTGGATGAAGCCGTGGATCTGGCCCTGGCCTATACCCCGTTTCCGGCTGCGATCTGCGGATATCTCTGCCCCAACCCCTGCATGCAGGCCTGCACCCGGAGCATCAATGAGATGCCCCCCGTGGACACCACCCAGATCGGCCGGGCCAGCATCCGGGCCGGAGTGCCGCCCCTGCCTCCCCCGAGCGGCCGAAAAATTGCGGTGGTCGGCGGGGGCCCGGCCGGGCTGTCCATTGCCTGGCAGCTCCGGCTGAAAGGCCACGAAGCCGTGGTCTATGACCGGTCCAAAACCCTTGGCGGAAAGATCGCGGCCGTGATTCCGGAAAGCCGGATTCCCGGGGAGGTTTTAACCGCTGAACTGGAAAGAATCCGCAAGGTCATTGCCCATGTGCATCTTCAGCAGTATCTCGCAAAAGAGGATCTGGAACGGCTGAAAACGGATTTTGATTTTATCGTTCTGGCCACCGGCGCCCAGAAGCCGAAAACCCTGCCGGTGCCGGGCAAAGAACGCCTGACGCCGGCCCATGATTTTCTCATCTCTGCCCGAACGGATGCCGTGCATCCGGGACGGCGCGTGGTGATTATCGGCGCGGGCAATGTGGGGTGCGACGTGGCCACCGAGGCCCGTCGTCTGGGAGCGGAAGAGGTAACCCTCATTGACGTTCAACAGCCGGCGGCCTTCGGCAAGGAGCGAAAGGCGGCCGAAGCGGCGGGCGCGATTTTCCGGTGGCCGTGTTTTACCCGGGAAATCACAGAACAGGGAGTCGTGCTGGATTCCGGGGAAATTCTGCCTGCGGACACGGTGGTGGTTTCCATCGGTGACGTGCCGGATCTGGATTATCTTCCGGAAACCATTGAAACCGAGCGCGGGTTTGTCAAAGTCTCTGACATTTTTCAGACAACAGACCCGCATATTTTCGCCGTGGGCGATATGGTTCGGCCGGGACTGCTCACGGACGCCATCGGCGCGGGCCGCAAAGCCGCCGCCGCTATCTGCGAAATTATCAACGGCGCGCGGCCTCTGACGGCTGAATCATCGCCGTCGGGAGATGATGTAACGGATTCGGACTTGTCCGTCAGCGAAAATTTCAGCCTGCGTCCTCGGGTCTGGGATTTTCGGGGAGTGATCGACAAATCCCGGGTGTCTC
>PCSG01000460.1:3844-6155 GCA_002772195.1 Desulfobacterales bacterium CG23_combo_of_CG06-09_8_20_14_all_51_8
AATTTGAGAGTCCGGACCAGTGCGGGTCCCAGTGCGCCTCCTGCGGGACCTGCCGGGATTGCGGCATCTGCGTGGCCATCTGTCCCCAGGGCGCCATCCGGCGGGAGGCCAAAACCGGAAAGGATTATGAATATGTCGTGAATCCGGACAAATGCATCGGCTGCTTTTTCTGCGCCGGGGCCTGTCCCTGCGGCGTCTGGGAACTGTTGCCAAATGACCCCCTGGATGGCTGAAGATATCGCTTCCAGAATTTTTATTGATTTGATTTCTGGATTTGTTATTTCAATGCGCATTCCATTCCGGTGGATGCTGAAGTGTTTATCCCAACAGCAAAAGCCAAAGAAAAAATTGTTTCGCGCGGAGACGCAGGGACGCAGAGGATAGAGATTCAAAGGAAACTTCCTCAGCGGTCTCAGCGCCTCAGCGGGAGAAATAATTAAAATTAAAGAATCAATTTATGAAAGCATTGCTGGCCTTAGAAGACGGAAAAACCTTTGACTGCATGAGTTTCACCGGAGCCGGGGAAACTTCCGGAGAAGTGGTGTTCAACACCAGCATGTCCGGGTATCAGGAGGTTCTGACCGACCCGTCCTACCGGGGCCAGATGGTCGTCATGACCTATCCCCTCATCGGCAATTACGGCGTCAATCCCGATGACGTGGAATCCGACCGGATTCATGTAGCGGCGTTTATTGTCCGGGAATATCAGGACACGCCCAGCAACCATCGCTCCACCCAGACCCTTCGGGACTATCTGCGGGCCCAGAATATTCTGGGCATCGAAGGGCTTGACACCCGGGCCCTGACCCGGCATATCCGGACCGCCGGGGCCATGCGGGCCATGATATCCACCCGGGATCTGGACCCGATCTCCCTTTCGGCCCGGGCAAGGCTCACCCCTAAGATGGAGGGCCAGGATCATGCCAGCAGCGTTACCTGCGACCGGCCCTATTTCTGGGCGAGCGAGCAGCGGCGATTTATTGAAAATTCAGCATTGTCAAGCAGCGTATGGCGCTATCGGGGAACTCGGCCAAAGGTCGCGGCCTTTGATTTTGGGGTGAAATACAATATCCTGCGCTGCCTGGAAAATGCGGGATGCGAGATTCTGGTGGTGCCGGCGGAAACTCCGGCGGAAACCATAAAAGCACTTAACCCGGACGGTGTTTTCCTGTCCAACGGTCCCGGAGATCCGGAGCCGCTGGGGTATGCGGTCAGCACCATCCGAAGCCTTCTGGGGTACAAACCCATGTTCGGCATCTGCCTGGGCATCCAGCTCCTGGGACTGGCCCTGGGCGGCCGGACCTATAAACTCAAATTCGGCCATCACGGCGCCAATCAGCCGGTACAGGACCTTGCCACCGGAAAGGTGGCGGTGACCTCCCAGAACCACGGGTTTGCCGTGGATGTGAACAGCCTGGACCCGGATCAGGTGGAAGTAACCCACATCAATTTAAATGACCGGACGGTGGAGGGATTCCGGCACCGGGCCCTGCCGGTGTTTGCCGTTCAATATCATCCGGAAGCCGCGCCCGGACCCCATGATGCGAATTATCTGTTCGCGGATTTCGTTACCCTCATGAAAGAAAATAATTAGGTTTCCATGCCAAAACGCACCGACATCCATAAAATCCTGATTATCGGGGCCGGGCCGATTATTATCAGCCAGGCCTGTGAATTCGATTATTCCGGGACTCAGGCCTGCAAGGCCCTTCGGGAAGAGGGCTATGAGGTGGTGCTGGTCAACAGCAATCCGGCCACCATCATGACCGATCCGGACATGGCGGATGCCACCTATATCGAGCCGGTTACGCCGAAAACTGTTGAAATGATTATTGAAAAAGAGCGGCCCGACGCCCTCCTGCCCACCCTGGGGGGGCAGACAGGCTTAAACACCGCCGTGGCGGTGGCGGAAAACGGCGTACTGGCAAAGTACGGGGTGGAAATGATCGGGGCCGATCTTGCGTCCATTAATATGGCCGAGGACCGGGACCTGTTTCGCCAGGCCATGCACCGGATCGGCTTGCGCATCCCCAAAAGCGGCATCGCCCGGAACATGGACCATGTGCGCAAAATCGCTGAAGACATCGGGTTTCCCCTTATTGTGCGGCCCAGCTTCACCCTCGGCGGCACGGGCGGCGGGGTGGCCTATAACCCGGAAGACCTGGAAGTTCTGGCTGCCTCGGGCCTGGATGCCAGTATGAACACCCAGATCATGCTGGAAGAATCCGTGCTCGGGTGGAAGGAATATGAGCTGGAAGTCATGCGGGACAAAAATGACAATGTGGTCATTGTCTGCTCCATTGAAAATATG